>NZ_JASATR010000005.1:0-205513 GCF_038440395.1 Aeromonas sp. OTU364 | reverse complement strand
TGCTGAGGTTCTGAGGGTCTGAGGGTCTGAGGGTCTGAGGGTACAAGTATCCCGACCACCCGGAAAAACAAAAGGCCATCCGCGAGGATGGCCTTTTGTTATGGAATCTGAATGGTGCCCGGGGTCGGACTCGAACCGACACGTCTTGCAACGGCGGATTTTGAATCCGCTGCGTCTACCGATTTCGCCACCCGGGCAACTGCGAGGGATTATACGAATGGCGTTTTGGCATGCAAGGTGTTTTTCTTGCGCGGCCGTCGTTTGCTCAATTATTCAACGCCTTGCCGATGTTCGGCCAGTTACATAGAATGCCCGCATCATATTAATGGAATAATCATCATGGCCAAACGCAAGACCCCCTCCTCTCTCCAGCCTCCCCCCCAGCACCAGCACCCTTCGGCCGGCCTGCTGCGGCGCCTGGGGGCCCTGCTCTATGACTACCTGGTGGTCATCGCCTTGCTGATCATCGCCGGTTTCATCGGCATGGGAGTGGCGCAGCTGCTGCTGGCCACCGGGATGGCGACAGTTCCCGAGGGCAAGGATGCGGCCTGGCTGCTGACCAGCCCCCTCTACAGCGCCTGGCTCGCCCTGGTGATCTGCGGCTTCTACACCTGGTTCTGGACCCGTGCCGGCCAGACCATAGGCATGCGCGCCTGGCGTCTGCGCATCCAGAATCTGGACGGCAGCAACATTCGCATCACCCAGGCCCTGATCCGGCTCGCGACCTCGGCCTTCGGCCTCGGCAACCTGATGTGCGTGTTCAATCGCGCGCGGCCCCGCGCCTTCCAGGACATCTGGGCCGAGTGTGAAGTGGTGGTACTGAGCAAGGAGGAGAACCTGGAACAGCTGAACAAGTGACCAGGTGAGTACGAGATGAGAAACAAGAAGGGCACCCACTGGGTGCCCTTCTTGTTTCTTGTCGTCTCACATAACAGCATCACTGCTTGCGGCTCAGGATATAGAAGGAGATGCCGCCAAACAGCAGGCTGGGCGCAACGGCTGCCAGCATGGAGTTGGCACCGCAGCACGTCTCCTTATCTCGCTACTGCTTGCGGCTCAGGATATAGAAGGAGATACCGCCGAACAGCAGGCTGGGGGCGATGGCCGCCAGCATGGAGTTGGCACCGCAGCACGCCTCCTTATCTCGCTACTGCTTGCGGCTCAGGATATAGAGGGAGATGCCGCCGAACAGCAGGCTGGGCGCAACGGCGGCCAGAATGGGGGGCACCGCATACACCAGGCTGACCGGGCCGAACACTCTATCGCTCACATAGACCGCGAAGCCGGTCATGATCCCCATCAGCATCCGGGCCCCCATGCTCACCGAGCGCAGCGGGCCGAAGATGAAGGAGGAGGCGAGCAAGATCATGGCCACCACAGAGAGCGGCGACAGCAGCTTGCGCCACATCTCCAGCTTGTAGCGCCCGGCATCCTGCTTGTTGGCATCCAGATAGCCGATGTAGTCCCGCAGTCCCGAGATGGGCAGGTTCTCGGGATCTATGCTCACCACCCCCAACTGCTTGGGAGTCAGCTCGGACTGCCACGCCATCTGGGCATGCTTCTCATCCTGGATCTGCTTGGGATCGTCGAAGCGGGTGATGTGCACCTGCTTGAGCAGCCAGTGATGCTGCTCGAATACCCCCTCCTGCGCCTGGACCACGTCGATCAGGTTGCGGGACGGGGTGAAACGATACAGGGTGATGCCGGTCAGGGCGCCGTCGTTGCGCACCCCGTTGATGTTGACGAAGTTGTTGCCATCCCGCGCCCAGACCCCGTAGGCCGAGACGGTCAGTCGCCCTTCCGACATGGCCCCCGCCTTGATGTCATCCGCCATCCGCTTGGCGGCCGGGGCTACGTACTCGCCCATCAGACCGACCAGCAGCATCAGGGGGATAGCCGTCTTGAGCGCCGCCATGACGATGCTGATCTTGGAGCGGCCCGCCGCCTGCATCACCACCAGCTCCGAGCTGGTCGCCAGCTGACCGAGACCGATGAGGCCACCCAGCAGCGCGGCCAGCGGGAAGAAGAGCACTGCCTCCTTGGGCATGGAGAGCAGCACGAAATAGAGGGCATTGAGCATGTCGTAGTTGCCCTCCCCCACGGCTTTCAACTGCTCCACATACTTGATGAGCGCCGCCAGCCCGACCAGGGTCAGTTCGCACAGCAGGATCGACATGAAGATGACCCTGCCGATGTATCTATCGAGAATGCCAAACATCAGCCGAGACCCCTATCTTGTAGCTTCATGCTGATTTCTCCTGCAATGCGGTGCACCAGATCGGCATCAAAAATGACCCGACTGTCATGTCTATCGAGAATGCCAAACATCAGCAGAGACTCCCAGGTTGCAGCATCATGCTGACTTGCCTTTGACAAAGTGACTCTTGACCCCGTTCCACCAGCTGGTGCCCTGCAGGTTGAGCGGCAGCCCGATCAGCAGCAGATAGACCAGGGGCACCAGGAACATGCCGGGCCAGTGGGGCAGACGCCCGCTGTCGATGGCCGACCGGGCGGCGCTGAGCAGCAGGAAATAGGAGAGATAGAGCAGTATGGCCGGCAGCAGCTTGGCGTAACGCCCCTGCCGCGGGTTGACCCTGGCCAGCGGCACCACCAGGAAGGTGAGCACCAGGATGGAGAGGGGCAGCGACAGGCGCCACTGCAACTCGGCCATCAGCTGGTTGCTCTGGGTGCCGAGCAGCTCCATGGTAGGCTTGGCCGCCGCCTTGCGGTTGGATCGCTCCATCTCCTGCTGACGGATCACCAGGCTGTATTCGCTGAACTCGGAGACCTGGAACTGCTTGCCGGTGAACTGGCCCTCGTAACGGGAGCCATCCTTCAGGGTCAGCCACTGCAAGCCGTTGCTGTCGGCCGTCACCTGCCCCTCGTTGGCCACCACCACGGAGGGGGGCGAGCCCCCTTCGGCCCGCTGCAGCACGAAGATCTTCTGCAACTCGGAGCCCTTGTCGTTCAGATCCTGGATGTAGGCCACCAGACGCCCCTTGTCGAGCTCCATGAAACGACCGGCCTGCAGGAAGGAGATACCCGGATCGGCCTTGAACTCGTCGATCACCTGGTACTCGCGCTCCTTGGCCTGGGGGGCTATCCAGCCGGTGTTGAAGGCCGCCACGGCGGCCGTCAGCAGGGCCAGCAGCAGGGCGCTGCCCATCACGAAGCGGTGGCTGAAGCCCACCGCATGCATCACCGTCATCTCGCTTTCCGCATACAAACGACCGTGAGCAAACAGAATGGCTAAAAACAGACTGATAGGCAGCATCAACAGGGCCATATTCGGCAGGTTGAGCAGCAAGAGGGTGGAAACCAGGCGCGTCGGCACCTCGCCATCGGCGGCATCGCCAATGATCTGGATAAATTGCTGGCTGACGAAGATAAGCAGCAGTACGAACAGCACCGCCAGCTGGGTTTTCAGGGTCTCCCTGAACAAATATCGGAAAACGATCACAGTCATTCCCAAGTAAACTTGTGTTTTTAGTCGAATGCCTGAAAAATAGGGCCCTATATTGGATTTTTACCAGTTTGAACTGCGGAGCCTGTGGCTGTTCGCTCCGCCTCTGATACCCCAACAAGCACCGCATTATTCAATAAATGGTGCCTTTTGTCTTTAGGATGTAGGAGATTCCATGGAGTTCAGTGTAAAGAGTGGCAGTCCTGAGAAGCAACGCAGCGCCTGCGTCGTGGTCGGCGTATTTGAGCCTCGCCGCCTCTCTCCGGTTGCCGAACAGCTGGACAAGATCAGCGACGGCTACCTCAGCTCGCTGCTGCGCCGCGGCGATCTGGAAGGCAAACCAGGCCAGATGCTGTTGCTGCATCAAGTACCGGGCGTGCTCAGCGAGCGCGTGCTGCTGGTCGGTTGCGGCAAGGAGCGGGAACTCGACGAACGCCAGTACAAGCAGATCATCAACAAAACCATCACCACCCTGAACGAGACCGGCTCCATGGAGGCTGTCTGCTTCCTGACCGAGCTGCACGTCAAGGGCCGGGATACCTACTGGAAGGTGCGTCAGGCGGTGGAAACCACCAAGGCGGGCCTCTACAGCTTCGATCAGTTCAAGACCAACAAGGCCGAGCCACGCCGCCCGTTGCGCAAGCTGGTCTTCAACGTGCCGACCCGTCGGGAACTGACCATAGGCGAGCGCGCCATCACCCACGGCCTGGCCGTGGCCAAAGGGGTGCGCATCTGCCGCGACGTGGCGAACATGCCGCCCAACGTATGCAATCCGGCCTACCTCGCCTCCCAGGCCCGCCGTCTGGCTGACGCCTATGACAACATCACCACCAAGGTGATCGGCGAGCAGGAGATGGCCGAACTCGGCATGAACTCCTATCTGGCGGTGGCCCGCGGCTCCGAGAACGAAGCCATGATGGCCATCATCGAGTACAAGGGCAACGCCGACGCCAAGCCCATAGTGCTGGTGGGCAAAGGGCTGACCTTCGACTCCGGCGGCATCTCCATCAAGCCGGCGGACGGCATGGACGAGATGAAGTACGACATGGGCGGCGCCGCCTCCGTGCTCGGCACCATGCATGCCCTGGCCCAGTTGCAGCTGCCCATCAACGTCATCGGCGTGCTGGCAGGCTGCGAGAACATGCCGGGCGGCAACGCCTATCGCCCCGGTGACATCCTCACCACCATGTCCGGCCAGACCGTCGAGGTGCTCAACACCGATGCGGAAGGTCGTCTGGTGCTGTGCGATGCCCTCACCTATGTGGACCGCTACGATCCCGAGACCGTGATCGACGTGGCGACCCTGACCGGCGCCTGCATCATCGCCCTGGGTCACCACACCTCGGGTCTGCTGGCGAACCACAACCCCCTGGCCCACGAGCTGCTGAACGCCTCCGAGCAGGCCGGTGACCGCGCCTGGCGCCTGCCCCTGTTCGACGAGTATCAGGAGCAGCTGGAGAGCCCGTTTGCGGACATGGCCAACATCGGCGGCCGTCCGGCCGGCACCATCACGGCTGCCGCCTTCCTGTCGCGCTTCACCAAGAAGTACAACTGGGCCCACCTGGATATCGCTGGGACCGCCTGGAAGAGCGGCAAGGAGAAGGGCTCCACCGGTCGCCCGGTGCCGCTGCTCACCCAGTTCCTGCTCAATCGAGCCGGTGTGGCGGACGTCGAAGACAAGGAGTAACCCCTCTCTTCGGATGCCCGCATCAGGGGAGTGGTACCACAAGGAAGAGGCTCGCCTCTTCCTTGTTTCATTGAGAGAATCCGGGAACACCGTGCCTGGCACGGCGCCCCGCAGACGGCCAATCGCTGTCCGTCACAGCCAAACGGGACCAACCTGATGAGCCAAGTGACCTTTTACCTGATGAGTGAGCCGGACGACGCTCAGGCGTCTGCGGTCGAACGCCTCGCCTGCCAGCTGGCAGCCGATGGCTGGAGTGCCGGCCACCTCTATCTGTTTTGCAACGACGAGGCCCAGGCCCTGCGCCTGGACGAGCTGCTGTGGCAACTGCCACCGGATCGTTTCGTGCCGCACCAGTTGCAGGGGGAGAGCGGCCAGGCCCCGGTGGAGATCGGCCATCAGCCACCGAAGCGGCGCTATGCCCGCCTCATCAACCTGGCCGAGCAGACACCTTTGTTTGCAGGACACTTCGCTCAAGTGGTAGATTTTGTCCCCATTGACGAAACGCAAAAGCAGCAAGCCCGCGAGCGCTACAAGCACTATCGCCAGGCGGGCCACACCCTCGAGATGAGGGATCAGCCCGTCCTTGCCGCACCGGATCCGGCGCAGCCCTGACTGCGCCACCTTCGATCCACGACGACCCAACACCAGACTCCATCCATCCAGAATACGGCGAGACCATGGAAAAGACTTTTAATCACAACGCCATCGAACAGGCGCTCTATCAGCACTGGGAAGCCCAGGGTTACTTCAAGCCCCACGGCGACACCAGCAAAGACTCCTTCTGCATCATGATCCCGCCGCCGAACGTCACCGGCAGCCTGCACATGGGTCACGCCTTCCAGCAGACCCTGATGGACACCCTGATCCGCTACAACCGCATGCAGGGCAAGAACACCCTGTGGCAGGCAGGTACCGACCACGCCGGTATCGCCACCCAGATGGTGGTTGAGCGCAAGATCGCCGCCGAAGAGGGCAAGACTCGCCACGATTACGGCCGTGATGCCTTCATCGACAAGATCTGGCAGTGGAAGGAAGAGTCCGGTGGCACCATCACCCGCCAGATGCGCCGCCTCGGCGACTCCGTGGATTGGGAGCGCGAGCGCTTCACCATGGATGAGGGTCTCTCGAGCGCCGTCCAGGAAGTGTTCGTGCGTCTCTACGAAGATGGCCTGATGTACCGCGGCAAGCGTCTGGTGAACTGGGATCCCAAGCTCAACACCGCCATCTCCGACCTGGAAGTGGAAAACCGCGAGATCAAGGGCCACATGTGGCACCTGCGCTACCCCCTGGCCAACGGCGCCAAGACTGCCGAGGGCCAGGATCACCTGATCGTCGCCACCACCCGTCCGGAGACCATGCTGGGCGATACCGCCGTGGCCGTGAACCCGGAAGACCCGCGCTACAAGGCGCTGATCGGCCAGCACATACTGCTACCGCTGGTGAACCGCCTCATCCCCATCGTCGCCGACGAACACGCCGACATGGAGAAGGGCACCGGCTGCGTGAAGATCACCCCGGCCCACGACTTCAACGACAACGAAGTGGGCAAGCGCCACAACCTGCCGATGATCAACATCTTCACCCTGGACGCCCACGTGCGCGCCGAGGCCGAAGTGGTCGACACCAACGGCAACCCCAGCACCGCCTATGACGCCGCCCTGCCGACCGAGTTCGCCGGCATGGAGCGCTTCGCCGCCCGCAAGGCCATCGTCGCCAAGCTGGACGAGCTGGGCCTCTTGGCCGAGATCAAGGATCACGTGCTGCAGCAGCCCTACGGCGATCGCGGTGGCGTGCCCATCGAGCCGATGCTGACCGACCAGTGGTACGTGCGCGTGGCGCCCATGGCCAAGACCGCCATCGAGGCGGTGGAAGATGGCCGCATCCAGTTCGTGCCGAAACAGTACGAAAACATGTACTTCTCCTGGATGCGCGACATTCAGGACTGGTGCGTCTCCCGTCAGCTGTGGTGGGGCCACCGCATCCCGGCTTGGTATGACGACGCCGGCAACGTCTACGTGGGCCGTGACGAGGCGGAAGTGCGTGCCAAGCACAGCATCCCGTCCGTGACCGTGCTGCGTCAGGACGAAGACGTGCTCGACACCTGGTTCAGCTCCGCCCTCTGGACCTTCTCCACCCTGGGCTGGCCGAACAACACCGAGGCGCTCAAGACCTTCCACCCGACCGACGTGCTGATGAGCGGCTTCGACATCATCTTCTTCTGGATTGCCCGGATGATCATGATGACCATGCACTTCATCAAGGACGAGAACGGCCAGCCGCAGGTCCCGTTCAAGACCGTCTATATCACCGGCCTGATCCGTGATGAAGAGGGGCAGAAGATGTCCAAGTCCAAGGGCAACGTGCTGGACCCCCTCGACATGATCGACGGCATCTCCCTGGAAGATCTGCTGGAGAAGCGCACCGGCAACATGATGCAGCCGCAGATGGCCGAGAAGATCGGCAAGCGTACCGCCAAGCAGTTCCCGGAAGGGATCGAGGCCCACGGTACCGACGCCCTGCGCTTCACCCTGGCGGCGCTGGCCTCTACAGGTCGTGACATCAACTGGGACATGAAGCGCCTGGACGGCTACAACAACTTCTGCAACAAGCTGTGGAACGCCTCCCGCTATGTGCTGATGAACACCGAGGATCAGGATTGCGGCCTGCACGGCGGCGAGATGCAGTTCAGCCTGGCGGATCGCTGGATCCAGTCCCAGCTGCAGCTGGCCATCCGTGACTTCCGTACCGCGCTCGATACCTACCGCTTCGATATCGCGGCCGGCGTGCTGTACGAATTTATCTGGAACCAGTTCTGCGACTGGTATCTGGAGCTGACCAAGCCGGTGCTGGGCAAGGGCTCGGAGGCCGAGCAGCGCGCCACCCGTCACACGCTGGTGACCGTGCTGGAGACCCTGCTGCGTCTGGCGCATCCCATCATCCCCTTCATCACCGAGACCATCTGGAAGTCGGTGGCCCCGCTGACCGGTGTCAACGCCGACACCATCATGCTGCAGGCCTTCCCTGAGTTCGATACCGCCAAGGTAGACGAAGCCGCGATGGCGGATCAGGAGTGGGTGAAGGAGTTCATCGTCGGCATCCGCAACATCCGCGCCGAGATGAACGTGGCGCCGAGCGTGGCCCTCAACGTGCTGCTCAAGTGTGATGGCAAGGACGCCCGGCGCGCCGGTGACAACGAGGCCTTCCTCAAGTCCCTGGCCCGTCTGGAGTCCATCCGCGTGCTTGGCGAAGGTGAAGTCGCCCCCCTGTCGGTGAAGAAGCTGATCGGTGCCACCGAGCTGATGATCCCCATGGCGGGCCTCATCGACAAGGAGGCCGAACTGGCCCGTCTGGCCAAAGAGGTCGCCAAACTGGTCGGCGAGTGCGGCCGCATCGAAGGCAAGCTCGGCAACGAAGCCTTCGTGGCCAAGGCGCCGGAAGCCGTCATCGCCAAGGAGCGCGAGAAGCTGGAAGATTACCGTCTCCAGCTGACCAAGCTGGAAGCCCAGCAGGCCGAGATCGCCGCCCTCTAAGTGCCCCTCCCGAGCGCAAAAAGCCCCCGTCTATCGGGGGCTTTTCATTTTCCACCCCCGGATGGCAAGGCTGCTGGTATCGTGCAGCAACCAGCATGACGACGCCGCCGTGAGGGACACATGCCCCCTTTCAGCGGGAGAAATTGAAAAATTCACGGGCCAAATCACCTCCTTTCACAAGCGCTGCGCCCGCAAATTCATTACACTGCCAGCGATCTTTTCTACCGGGAGTGCTGCTGTAGTATGGAAATATTGATCCTGCTTGGATTGATTTTGCTCAATGGCGTCTTCGCCATGTCGGAAATCGCCATCGTCACCGCACGCAAGGCCCGTCTCAGCAAGATGGCCAGCGAGGGAAGCCGCTCTGCCGCCATCGCCCTCAAGCTGGGGGAGAATCCGACCCATTTCCTCTCCGCCGTCCAGATCGGCATCACCAGTATCGGTCTGCTCAACGGCATCTATGGCGAGTCCCTGCTGGCCCAGCCCTTCGCGCAGTGGTTGCAGGAGTGGGGCCTCTCTCCCAAGAGCAGCAGCCTGATCGCCACCGTGGTCGTCGTGGTGCTGGTGACCTACCTCTCCATCGTGGTGGGGGAACTGGTGCCCAAGCGCCTCGGTCAGCTCAATGCCGAGCGCATTGCCTGCCTGGTGGCCCGCCCCATGCTCTGGCTGGCGACCCTGACCCGCCCCTTCGTCTGGCTGCTCTCCGCCTCCACCAACGCCAGCCTGCGTCTGCTGCGGGTCGATCAGAACAACAGCAACAACGTCACCCAGGAGGAGATCCACGCCATGCTGGTGGAAGGCTCCGAGGCCGGGATCATCGAGGATCACGAGCACACCATGTTGCGGAACGTGTTCCGCCTCGACGAACGCAGCCTCTCCTCCCTGATGGTGCCCCGCAGCGACATCCGCTATCTGGATCTCTCCCTGCCGCTCGAGACCAACCTGCAGCGCCTGGTGGAGTATCGCCACAGCTTCTTCCCGGTCTGTGACGGCAGCCTCTCTGATCTGGTGGGCATCCTCAACGTCAGCAAGGTGCTGCACGCCTACATCAAGGGGGAGCCCATCGATCTGGCGGCCCTGACCCAGGACGGCAGCCTGTTGCCGGAGACCCTCAACGGCCTGGAGCTGCTCAACCACTTCCGCGCCCACGCCGAACACATGGTGCTGGTGGTGGATGAATACGGCGAGCTGCAGGGGCTGGTCACCCAGCAGGATCTGCTGGAGACCCTGGCGGGCGACTTCCAGCAGGAAGACGGGGAGGACAACTGGGCCTTCCAGCGTGCCGATGGCAGCTGGCTGCTCGACGGCCTGATCCCGCTGCCGGAATTGAAGGACTGTCTGGAACTGGTTCGCCTGCCGGAAGAAGAAAAACATCACTATCACACCCTCGGAGGGCTTATCATGCTGCTCCTTGGCCGCCTTCCCCAGACCGGAGACCTGGTCACCCTGGAACAGTGGCAACTGGAAATCGTGGATATGGACGGCCTGCGCATCGACAAGGTGCTTGCCATGCCCTTGACCGACCAACCCAGCTAACCTGCGGAGTTTGCATGTATGGAGCAGTTTTACCACCTGGCTCACGCCTTCATTAATCAGGATCTGGCGACCCTGTCCGACCCCAAGATGGTCTTCATGGTCTACATAGTCCTGCTGACCTTCCTGGTGCTGGAAAATGGCTTCATCCCGACCGCCTTCCTGCCCGGTGACACCCTGCTGATCCTGACCGGCGTACTCATCTATCAAGGGGTACTGCCGCTCGCCGTCATCCCGCTGCTGATCCTGGCGACCTTCGTCGGCACCTGGCTCGGCTACATGCAGGGGCGCTTCCTCGGCCACACCCAGATGTACCACAGGCTGATGTCCCACCTGGATGAGAAGCACAAGGAGAAGGTGCACTACCTGCTCAACAAGTACGGCATCATCACCCTGATCACCGCCCGCTACATCGCCTTCGTGCGCACCGCCTACCCCTACATAGTCGGCGCCAACGAGATACCCCAGGGCCGCTTCCTGGTGGTCAACCTCATCAGCTCCATCATGTGGATCTGCCCCCTGGTCGGGCTGGGTTACTACCTGAGCCACACCAAGCTGGCCGCGCAGTATGAGTCCCAGTTCCTCAGCATCATCCTCTGCCTGCCGCTGGTGCTGCTGGTCGGCGGCTTGATAGCACTGGTCTGGCGCTGGCTGAGCAAACGCAAGGTCCACGTCTCCAGGGACTGAGAGAAATCACAGGGGTCGCCGAGAGGCGGCCCTTTTTTATGGAAATAGTGGCGAATTCCGCCCTCCCGCTCTTGTAAAGCGAGGGCAAAAATGAGTGAATCTAGCGCCTTTTTTCGCTGTGGATGGAGTCGGTTGTATGGGGTGTCGGATTCGCGCAATCGCGCTGGTATGTGGATTGATGGGACTGCTCGGATCGCAGGCAGCCCTGGCGGCGCCCAACCCGGCCAAGCTGCAACTGAAATCGGGCAGTGCCCTGGTGATGGACATCAACACGGGCAAGACCCTCTACCAGAAGAACCCTGCCCAGGTGCGCCCCATCGCCTCCCTCACCAAGCTGATGACGGCCCTGGTGGTGCTGGATGCCCGCCAGAACCTCAATCAGACCCTGACCATAGATCAGAACGACAGGGACAACCTCAAGCACACCTACTCCCGGGTGCGCATGGGCACCAAGGTGAGCCGCCGTGACGCCCTGCATCTGGCGCTGATGTCTTCCGAGAATCGCATGGCCTCTGCCCTCGCCCGCCACTATCCGGGTGGCCGCTCAGCCTTCATTCGCGCCATGAACAACAAGGCCAGACAGCTTGGCATGCGCAACAGCCGTTTCTACGACTCCACCGGCCTGTCGACCCGCAACGTCTCCACCGCCCGGGATCTGGCCAAACTCATCGCCGCCGCCTATCGCCAGCCGCTGATCCGCCAGTTCACCCAGGACACCAACAAGGAGATGCGCTTCAGCACACCCGCCTACAGCCTGATGTTCAACAACACCAATCCCCTGGTGAAGAACCCGGACTGGGACGTGCGCCTCTCCAAGACCGGCTACACCGACGAGGCGGGGCGCTGCCTGCTGATGCGTGCCAAGCCGGACCGTCAGGAGCTCGCCATAGTGCTGCTCAACTCCGTGGGTAAACGCACCCCCATCGGCGATGCCAACCGCATTCGCAAATGGCTGAAAAGCTGACCCTCTCCACGAAGACAAGAAAGGATGCCTCGGCATCCTTTTTGTTTGCCCACCAAAGGCTGCTGTCGGCCGCCAGGGCGCGCAACGCCCAGAGCCTGGGGTCATGCCGCCCTCGTGGTGCCAGTGGGCACAGAGCGTGCCTGCAGCAGCGCCTGTGAGCAGCTGGAGGTGGCATGGGGCTGGGATGACAAGACGCCGAGTGGCAGGGTCTGATCCGGATAGGGGGAAGATAGGGAGTGATATGGCGGGAACGGCAAGGGTCGTTCAATGCGGCGGCACATCGATCGCCATCAGAGCAGCAGAGCCCCACGACCGGGGAATGCGCCCATAAAAAAACAGCCCCGACTGACGTCGAGGCTGTCTGTATGGTGCGCCCGAGAGGATTCGAACCTCTGACCACCTGGTTCGTAGCCAGGTACTCTATCCAGCTGAGCTACGGGCGCTCATCAACTTTTGGTACTGCTAAAATGGTGCGCCCGAGAGGATTCGAACCTCTGACCACCTGGTTCGTAGCCAGGTACTCTATCCAGCTGAGCTACGGGCGCTCACAAACTTTTGGTACTGCAAAAATGGTGCGCCCGAGAGGATTCGAACCTCTGACCACCTGGTTCGTAGCCAGGTACTCTATCCAGCTGAGCTACGGGCGCCCTGATTTAAAGCGATAAAAAAAGCTTACTCAACAGTAAGCCTTTTCTAGCGTACCGACCTGCTGACGGTCGATACATGACTCATCGTGAGTCTAATATGGTGCGCCCGAGAGGATTCGAACCTCTGACCACCTGGTTCGTAGCCAGGTACTCTATCCAGCTGAGCTACGGGCGCAAAATGGCGGAGAAGGGGGGATTCGAACCCCCGATGCGGGTATAAGCCGCATACTCCCTTAGCAGGGGAGCGCCTTCAGCCTCTCGGCCACCTCTCCGTTTGCGGGGCTGATAATACTTCACAGGGATTTTTAGTCAAACACTTTTTTGGAGAAAACAGCGTGTTCGCTCAGCATTTGGTCAAAGCGTGGAATATTCAAGCAATATCGACACTTACCCCCTGGTTCCGCGCCTCGCAAGGCGATTTGCAGGGCCCGGAAAAACAAAAGGCGACACCTGAGATGTCGCCTTGAGGCTGCCAATGGAATGGCTTAGAAATTCGGTTGGCCCGGTACTTTCTCGGCCTGTATCCGCATGTAGATCTCTTCGCGGTGCACGGAGACCTCTTTGGGTGCGTTCACACCGATACGAACCTGGTTACCCTTAACGCCCAGCACGGTGACTGTCACTTCGTCACCGATCATCAGGGTTTCCCCTACACGACGAGTCAAAATAAGCATTCGCTTGCTCCTGTATCCTGTTTTGTATTTATATCGATATGCGCCATTATCTTACAAAGATACCGATATGGTAAATGGTTGAAACTAAATCAATCAGGGATTGTTCCCCAAGGGCTGCTCATGAGGCTCATTATCCAGCCCGAACGCTGAGTGCAACGAACGCACGGCCAGCTCCAGGTACTTCTCGTCAATCACCACGGATATCTTGATTTCAGAGGTGGAGATCAGCTGCATGTTGATCCCCTCCTCGCCCAATACCTTGAACATGGTGCGCGCGACCCCGGGATGATTCCACATGCCGACCCCGACGATGGAGACCTTGGCGATCTCCCCGTTGCCCTGCACGCAGGCGGCCCCCAGCAGGGTGGCGGTCTCCTCCAGCAGGGCGCGAGCCCGGCGATAGTCATCGCGATTCACCGTGAAGGTGAAGTCGGCGGTGCCATCCCCCATGGTGTTCTGCACTATCATGTCGACATCTATGTTGGCATCGCTGATCGGATTCAGGATCTGCGCGGCCACGGTCGGCCGGTCCGGCACTCCCAGAATGGTCAGGCTGGCCTCGTTGCGATTGAACGCAATGCCGGATACCAGGGGTGCTTCCATCCTCTCACCTCCATATGTGATTAAGGTTCCCTCTCCGTCGACAAAACTCGACAGCACCCGCAGCGGTACGCGGTACTTGCCCGCGAATTCCACCGAACGGATCTGCAGCACCTTGGCCCCCAGGCTCGCCATCTCCAGCATCTCCTCGAAGGTGATGGTGGAGAGGCGGCGTGCCTTGGGCTCGATGCGCGGATCCGTGGTATAGACCCCATCCACATCGGTAAAGATCTGGCATTCATCGGCCTTGATGGCGGCCGCCACGGCAACCGCTGTGGTGTCCGAACCACCTCGCCCCAGGGTGGTGATGGCGTTGTGCTCATCACGGCCCTGGAAGCCGGCGATCACCACCACCTTGCCCGCACCCAGCTCGGCCTGAACCTGCTCGGTGTCGATCTGGGTGATGCGCGCCTTGCCATGGGCGGAATCAGTGTGGATACGAACCTGATCACCGGTCATTGAGACCGCAGGACAACCCCGTTTGTTCAACGCGATGGCCAGCAGCGCTATGGTGACCTGTTCACCGGTCGAGACCAGCACATCCATCTCGCGCCGGTTGGCATCCGGATCCAGCTGCTGGGCCATGCCCAGCAACCGGTTTGTTTCGCCCGACATGGCGGACACCACCACCACCACATCATGCCCCTGGGCCCGGCTCAGCTGAACGCGATCAGCTACCGCCTCGATCCGCTCCAGCGTGCCGACCGAGGTGCCGCCGTACTTCTGTACATAGAGTGCCACAGATCACCTCGCCCGTTTACAGGCGCTCTTCCAGCCAGGAGTGAACGGATTGCAGGGCCGCCGGCACCGCTTCAGGCTGGGTACCACCCGCCTGGGCCATGTCAGCACGGCCACCGCCCTTGCCACCCACCTGCTGGGCCACCAGGTTGACCAGCTCGCCAGCCTTCACCTTGGCGGTCAGATCGTTGGTCACGCCGGCGATCAGGTTGACCTTGTCCTCGCTGCTGGTTGCCAGCAGGACGACACCGGACTTCATCCGGTTCTTCAGCTCGTCCAGCATGCCGCGCAGGGACTTGGGATCGGCTCCGTCCAGCGCCGCGATCAGCACCTTCTGGCCCTTGATCTCGATCACCTGGCTCAGCAGGTCGCTGCCAGCCTGAGCGGCCAGCTTGGCCTTGAGCTGCTCCAGCTCGCGTTCCATCATCCTGGACTTGTCCAGCAGCTGGCGCACCTTGCTGCCGATGGAGAACTGGTCCCCTTTCACCAGGGCCGCGGCCTCTTCAAACTGCTCTGCCAGCTGGTGCATGAAATCGATAGCGCCCTTGCCGGTCACCGCTTCGATGCGGCGCACCCCGGCGGCGACACCGCTCTCGGCGATGATCTTGAAGAAGCCGATGTCACCGGTACGCTTGGCGTGAGTACCGCCACACAGCTCGGTGGAGTAGTCGCCCATGCGCACGACACGCACGTCCTCTTCATACTTCTCGCCAAACAGCGCCATGGCGCCGGCGGCCTTGGCCGCTTCCAGATCCATCACCTGGGTGACGACATCGTGGTTGGCACGGATCTGGGCGTTGACCAGCTCCTCGACCCGGCGAATGGTCGCCATGGTCAGGCCTTCGAAGTGGGAGAAGTCGAAGCGCATGCGCTCCGCCCCGACCAGGGAGCCCTTCTGGGTCACGTGATCACCCAGCGCCTGGCGCAGGGCCGCGTGCAGCAGGTGAGTGACCGAATGGTTCAGGGCCACGGCCTGACGGCGCTCCCCGTCGACCACGGCTTCCACCTCGGCGCCCTTCTCCAGGGTACCCAGCTCCATATAGCCCTTGTGGATGATGGCATTGCCCGCATACTGGGTGTCGGTCACGGCGAAGATGCCGTCATCCACTTTCAGAATGCCGCTGTCGCCCACCTGACCACCGGATTCGGCGTAGAAGGGGGTCTCGGCCAGTACGATCACCGCTTCTTCACCGGCGATCAGCCCGCTCACTTCGACAGCATCCTTGTAGATGCCGATCACCTGAGTCGTTTGGCTCAGCTGCTTGTAACCGGTAAATGGGGTCTCGAAATCGAGTTTCAACACCTCGTTGTAGTTCACACCGAAGCTGGAAGCCTCCTTCGCACGGGCGCGCTGCTTCTCCATCTCGGCCTTGAAGCCCTCCTCGTCGATACCGATTTCGCGCTCGCGGACCACATCGGCGGTGAGATCTGCCGGGAAGCCGTAGGTGTCATACAGCTTGAACACCACCTCCCCCGGGATGACCTTGGCATCCCCCAGGTTCGCCAGCACCTCTTCGAGCAGCAGCAGACCTCTGTCCAGGGTGCGGACGAACTGCTCCTCCTCGATGCGCAGCACGCGCTCGACCAGCGGCAGCTGGGCGATGAGTTCGGCAGCCACGTCCTTCATCTGCACCGCCAGCTCGGCGGCCAGCTTGTAGAAGAAGATCTCGGTGGCACCCAGCTTGCGACCGTGGCGCACGGCACGGCGGATGATGCGGCGCAGCACATAGCCACGACCTTCGTTGGAGGGCATGACGCCGTCAGCCACCAGGAAGGCGCAGGAGCGGATATGGTCGGCGATGACGCGCAGGGACTGATTGCTCAGGTCCTCGGTGCCGACGATCTCGGCGGCCTTCTTGATCAGCGCCTGGAAGATGTCGATCTCGTAGTTGGAGTGCACACCCTGCATGATGGCGGAGATGCGCTCCAGGCCCATGCCGGTGTCCACGGACGGACGGGGCAGCGGCTCCATGGTGCCGTCAGCCTGACGGTTGAACTGCATGAAGACCACGTTCCAGATCTCGATGAAACGGTCGCCGTCTTCCTCCGGTGAGCCGGGAGGGCCACCCCAGAGGTGATCGCCGTGGTCGTAGAAGATCTCGGTGCAAGGGCCGCAGGGACCGGTGTCACCCATCTGCCAGAAGTTATCGGAGGCAAAGGCGGCACCCTTGTTGTCGCCGATGCGCACGATGCGCTCGACCGGCACGCCGATCTCGTTTGCCCAGATGTTGAAAGCTTCGTCGTCCGTTTCATAGACGGTCACCAGCAGGCGCTCTTTGGGCAGCTTGAGGGTACCGGTCAGGAATTCCCAGGCAAAACGGATGGCGTCCTGCTTGAAGTAGTCACCGAAGCTGAAGTTGCCCAGCATCTCGAAGAAGGTGTGGTGACGAGCGGTATAGCCGACGTTTTCCAGGTCATTGTGCTTGCCGCCGGCCCGTACACAGCGCTGGGCCGTGGTCGCGCGGTTGTAGGCACGCTTCTCTGCGCCAAGGAACACGTCCTTGAACTGGTTCATCCCTGCGTTGGTGAACAGCAAGGTCGGATCGTTGTGCGGCACCAGCGAGCTGGAGGAGACAACCTGGTGCCCCTGGGAGCGGAAATACTCGAGAAACGCTGCGCGTAACTCTGACGTGGACATATACATGGAAAATCCTGCTTGATTCGGATACGGACTTTTAATCGCAATAATGTAAGTTTTCTGCGGGGTAAAGTAAAACGCGCGGGCCCGTCACGGGTGAAAAAGCCCCCAATGAACGGGGCAGCGGCAGGACGCCGTACAGAAGCAGGCTGAAAGGGGAGTCGGCTGGGTGGCGGATCATGGTGCCGCGACCATCAGAAACAGGATAAAACAGGGAAAAGGCCCTCTCTTATCAGCGCACGGTGCAGGGGAACACGCATGGCGCCATGACCAGCACCGGCCCTTTATTCCTCCCCCTGCTGCAGGGCAGAGATGGCGTAACGCGCCTGATCCTGGGTAAAGCCCCGCCCAAGCAGGTACTTGAGCCATTTCATCCGCAGCTTGAAATCGGCCAGATCGGCGACGCTGGCACGCCGTGCCAGCAGGGCGAGCGCCAGCTCGAACCAGTCCAGCTCCGGCTGGTCGAAGGCGGCGTCTATCTGCATATCGTCCAGCCCCTTGCGGCGCAGATCGAAGCGGATCTTGATGGGACCATGGCCCTTGGCCGCACCGGCCCGCACCGCCATGGCGCCGTAACGATCGTCATTGACCCAGTCGTAGCCGCGGCAATACTCGATAACCGCCTCGATCACCTCTTCATTGAAGCCCTGCAGCCGCAGCCGCTTGGCCAGCTCCGACTGGGCGCTCTCGCGGCGAGCCAGACTGCGCATGGCAAAGGCGCGGGCGGCGGCAAACTGTTCTTCAAAGGAGAGTTCAACGGGTTCGGGGGAGGATTCATCGACCATAAATGACAAGGCCGGGTATCAACCCGGCCTTCCTTTTTCCTTATTCGAACTCTTGTTCGCTTTCGTCTTCAAACTCTTCGGCGACCGCGGCCACCGGCTTCTCGACCGGTACGGCACCGGAGAGCAGCAACTCACGCAGACGGGCTTCCACCTCGGCAGCCATCACCTTGTTCTCGGCGAACAGCTTCATCACGTTGGCCTTGCCCTGACCGATCTTCTCGCCGTTGTAGCTGTACCAGGCACCGGCCTTGTCGATCAGCTTGTGCTTGACGCCCAGATCCACCAGTTCGCCCTCTTTGGAGATGCCGGCACCGTAGAAGATCTGGAACTCGGCCTGCTTGAAGGGCGGGGCCACCTTGTTCTTGACTACCTTGACGCGGGTCTCGTTACCGACCACTTCGTCACCTTCCTTGATGGCGCCGATACGACGGATATCCAGACGCACCGAGGCATAGAACTTGAGCGCGTTACCACCGGTGGTGGTCTCCGGGCTGCCGAACATGACGCCGATCTTCATCCGGATCTGGTTGATGAAGATGCACAGGCAGTTGGCGTTCTTGATGTTGGCGGTCAGCTTGCGCAGGGCCTGGGACATCAGGCGGGCCTGCAGGCCGACGTGGGAGTCACCCATCTCCCCTTCGATTTCCGCTTTCGGCGTCAGGGCGGCCACCGAGTCGACGATGATGACGTCAACGGCGTTGGAGCGCACCAGCATGTCGCAGATTTCCAGGGCCTGTTCACCGGTATCCGGCTGGGAGATCAGCAGGTCGTCGACGTTGACCCCCAGCTTGGCGGCATAGATGGGGTCGAGGGCGTGTTCCGCATCGACGAAGGCACAGGTCTTGCCTTTCTTCTGGGCTTCCGCGATCACCTGCAGGGTGAGGGTGGTTTTACCTGACGATTCCGGGCCGTAGATCTCGACGATACGACCGCACGGCAGACCGCCGATGCCCAGCGCCACGTCCAGGGAGAGGGAGCCGGTGGAGATGGCTTCGATGTCCATGGTCTTGCTGTCGCCCAGACGCATGATGGAGCCTTTGCCAAACTGCTTTTCGATCTGGCCCAGCGCAGCCGCCAGTGCCTTCTGTTTGTTCTGATCCATGCCAATCTCCGCTGGGAATCGTGATGTAGAAGTGAAGTTGGACTAAGTATACTGTTTATGCATACAGTATCAAGCCCAATTTATCTGAGTAGGGCCAGCAGTCCGGACAAGGCCTGTCTGACCGCCTGCTGGCGCACCTGATGGCGGTCACCATCGAAGCGGGCGAGCAGGGAGTGATGACGGCCCGAGCGATCCGCCCAGGCGAACCAGACGGTGCCGACCGGCTTGTCGTCACTGCCGCCACCGGGCCCGGCGATGCCGCTGATGGCGACGCAGATCCCTGCATCGGAACGGGCCAGGCACCCTCTGGCCATCTCCAGCACCACGGCCTCGCTGACGGCACCATGGCGCAGCAGGCTGTCGATGCTCACCCCCAGCATCTGCTGCTTGGCTTCGTTGGTGTAGGTGACAAAACCGCGGTCGAACCAGCCTGAGCTGCCCGCAATATCCGTGATGGCCGTGGCGACGCCGCCACCGGTGCAGGACTCCGCCGTGGCGGCCAGCCAGCCTCTTGCCTGCAATGCCTCGCCGAGCTCCCGGGATAAACGGTCGATCTCTGCCTCAAGCCCCATCATCATGCCCTCTCTGGCCCCTTGCGGGGGAAACATGGGGGTCATTATGCAGTTGCCCCGAATCGCGAGCAACCGACCCGGGACCGGCTGCGTCAGCGACCGACCGGCATGGCCCTGCCGGGCAAACGCACCACAGCGGCAAGTCGCCCGCGCTTAAGCTCCAGTACATGGGGCTTCCTATAATCTGCAGGCACCGCCATGTATGCGGTTTCTATCTTTTTGGATACTGGAGAAAGCAGATGAAGCATCAATTTAAAGTCGCCATGACTGCCCTGGCGATCTGTTTTGCCACCAACACCTTCGCCGCCGAGAGCACCCCGGAGCTGCAGAGCGAGACCACCCTGGCGCAAGAGCTGAACCTCTCCACCGCACAGGTTGAGCAGATCAAGAGCCTGCGTGAGCAGGCGGCCAAGGAGCTCGGCGCGGTCAAGCTCGACGCCATCGGTCAGGACGTCATCATCAACATGATCAAGACCGGCAAGTGGGACGAAGCGGCCGCCAAGAAGCAGTTGCAGACCATCAGCAACGTGCAGGCCGAGGCTCGCTACTACCGTGCCCATTACCTGTTCGAAGTCAGCAAGGTGCTGACCCCGGAGCAGAAAACCAAGCTGCACGAGATGCTCAGTGGCAACGAAGCCATGTATTGAGAGACGGCTCCCGTTTCTGTGATGCCAATCCCCGCGCTGATGGCGGGGATCTTGCCCCTTACTCCCCCACGCCTCGCACCCCACCCTCCTCTTAGCTTCTGATCCCGGTGATGGCCTGCCAGCGCCACCCGCCCCCTGAAACCTCAGGACAGCCTTCCCCAACGCGAGATAACCCCTCACCATCTCGGCCCGACCATGTAGAATGGCCACCAGATTCAGACCCATTACGGCAGACGCTTGCCCGCAAGAGCACCTTCTGGAATAGAACATGACAGCACAGCACCAAGCCACCAGCGCCAACCTGAGCGCCCACACCCCCATGATGCAGCAGTACCTTGGCCTCAAGGCCGAGAACCCGGAGATCCTGCTGTTCTACCGGATGGGCGACTTCTACGAGCTGTTCTACGACGATGCCCGCAAGGCGTCCCAACTGCTAGACATCTCCCTGACCAAGCGCGGCCAGTCCGCGGGCAGCCCCATTCCCATGGCGGGCGTCCCCTATCACGCCATCGAGGGCTATCTTGCCAAGCTGGTGCAGCTCGGTGAATCCGCCGCCATCTGCGAACAGGTGGGGGATCCCGCCACCAGCAAGGGGCCGGTGGAGCGCAAGGTCATTCGCATCATCACCCCGGGCACCGTCTCCGACGAGGCGTTGCTCAGCGAGCGACAGGACAACCTGATCGCCGCCGTCTATCACGATGGCCGCCGCTTCGGCTACGGCACCATGGACATAGGCTCCGGCCGTTTCTTCATCAACCAGTTCGAGAAAGAAGAGACCCTGCTGGCGGAGCTGCAGCGCACCAATCCGGCCGAACTGCTCTACCCGGAATCCTTCGAGTTCCTGCGCCACGTCGAGGGGCGCCGTGGCCTGCGCCGCCGCCCGGAGTGGGAGTTCGAGCTGGGCACTGCCCGCAAGCTGTTGTGCCAGCAGTTCGGCACCCAGGATCTGGTGGGCTTTGGGGTCGAGCAGAGCGAGACCGCCCTGTGCGCCGCCGGCTGCCTGATGCAGTACGTCAAGGACACCCAGCGCACCGCCCTGCCCCACATCCGCAGCGTACGCCTCGAGCAGCCCGATCACGCCGTCATCATGGATGCCGCCACCCGCCGCAATCTGGAGCTGACCCAGAATCTGGCCGGTGGCTACGAAAATACCCTGGCCGAGGTGCTGGATCGCACCGCCACCCCCATGGGGAGCCGGCTGCTCAAGCGCTGGATCCACCAGCCGATCCGCGATCGGGTGATCCTCAAAGGTCGCCAGAGCACCATCAAGGAGCTCATCGAGCAGAACCTCTACGACGAGCTGGGCGGATTGCTGCGTCAGGTCGGGGATGTGGAGCGGGTGCTGGCCCGTCTCGCCCTGCGCTCGGCCCGCCCCCGCGACCTCACCCGCCTGCGTCAGGCTTTCGTCCAGCTGCCCGAGTTGCAGGGCCTGCTGGCGGACAACGAGCACGAGGCGGTGCAGCAGTTGCGCGAGCGCGCCAGCACCTTCCCCGAGCTGCTCGACCTGCTGGAGCGCGCGGTAATGGAAGTGCCGCCTGTGCTGATCCGCGATGGCGGCGTCATCCGTGACGGCTTCAATCAGGAGCTGGACGAGCTGCGGGATCTGGCCAACGGCGCCACCGCCAGCCTCGCCCGCATCGAGGAGCGTGAGCGGCTGCTGACCGGCATCAACACCCTCAAGGTGGGTTACAACAAGGTGCACGGCTTCTATATCGAGGTGAGCCGCGCCAACAGCCATCTGGTGCCAGCCCACTATATCCGCCGCCAGACCCTCAAGAACAACGAACGCTACATCATCGATGAGCTGAAGAAGTACGAGGACAAGGTACTCACCGCCCAGGCCCAGGCGCTGGCGCTGGAGAAGCGGCTCTACGAAGAGCTGCTCGACGCCCTGCTGCCCCACCTCGGCGATCTGCAGGAGTCCGCGGCCGCGCTGGCGGAGCTGGACGTGCTGGCCAATCTGGCGGAGCGGGCCGAGACCCTCGACTACCGCTGCCCCACATTGATCGATGAGGATCAGATCCTGATCGAGGCGGGCCGCCATCCGGTGGTGGAGCAGGTGATGACAGATCCCTTTATCGCCAACCCCATCCGGCTTGAGCGGGAACGGCGGATGCTGATCATCACAGGCCCCAACATGGGCGGTAAATCCACCTATATGCGCCAGACCGCACTGATCGTGCTGCTGGCCCATATCGGCGCCTTCGTGCCCGCCGACAGCGCCCGCATCGGCCCCATCGACCGCATCTTCACCCGGATCGGGGCGTCGGACGATCTCGCCTCCGGCCGTTCCACCTTTATGGTGGAGATGACCGAGACCGCCAACATCCTCAACAACGCCACCGCCCGCAGTCTGGTGCTGATGGACGAGATTGGCCGCGGTACCAGCACCTACGACGGCCTCTCGCTGGCGTGGGCCTGTGCCGAGCAGCTGGCGAGCAAGATTGGCGCCTACACCCTGTTCGCCACCCATTACTTCGAGCTGACCCGCTTGCCGGAGCTGATGAGCGGGCTGGCCAACGTCCACCTCGATGCGGTGGAGCACGGCGACACCATCGCCTTTATGCACGCGGTGCAGGAGGGGGCGGCCAGCCGCTCCTACGGTCTGCAAGTCGCCGCATTGGCGGGGGTACCGAAATCGGTGATCCAGCAGGCCCGCCACAAACTGCATGAGCTGGAGAGTGCCACCCCGGCGGCCGCCGGTGAAAGCCGCCCGGCTCCGGTGACTCTCGCCCCGCAGATCCATCCGGTGGTGGAAGAGCTGGAAGCGCTGCGCCCGGACGAGCTCACCCCCCGTCAGGCGCTGGACCTGCTCTATCGCCTCAAGCAGATGCTGTAGATACCGGCCGCCGCTCAGGCATGAAAAAAGGGGAACCGCGAGGTTCCCCTTTCGTTTGCCTTAACCTGCCATCAACCCGGACCTATGCGATCCAGCAGGCTCAGATTGACCGAGCCGGGATGGCGCTTGAGCTTCTGCCGGTATTCGAACTGGTGCTGGCTCTCCTGCTTGAGCCCCTGCATCAGCGAATAGCACATGGCCAGCATGATCAGCGAGAAGGGCAGCGCGGCTATGATGCTGGCCGCCTGCAGGGCCGCCAGGCCGCCGGAAACCAGCAGGATGGCCGCCACCAGCCCCTGACCCAGCCCCCAGATGGCGCGGTGCAGCACGGGGGGATCCTGATCGCCGATGGAGAGCAACGTCGTAATCACGAGCGTCCCCGAGTCGCTGGAGGTGATGAAGTAGGTACAGATGAGCAGGGTCAACACCCCTTTCGCAATCCAGCCGAAGGTCTCCCAGTGCAGCAGCTCCACCGTCTTGTAGAGCGCCAGGGTCACGTCCTGGTTGACCGCCGCCACCACGCCACCGCCGCCGAACAGCTCCAGATGCATGGCCGTACCGCCGAACACGGTGAGCCAGAACATGCCGAGCAGGGAGGGCACCAGCAGCACGCCGAGCACGAACTCACGAATGGTGCGCCCCTTGGAGATGCGGGCGATGAACATGCCGACGAAGGGGGCCCAGGCTATCCACCAGCCCCAGTAGAAGGCGGTCCAGCTCGATTGCCAGGCCGAGGTGCCGTTGGCTTCGGTGTTGGTCCAGAAGCTCAGTTTGACGATGTTCTGCAGGTAATCGCCGATGTTCTGCACATAGGCGTTGAGGATGTAGGTGGTCGGCCCCAGCACTAGGAAGAGGGCGAGGATGAAGGCGCTGAGCCAGATGTTGAGCTCGGAGAGGATCTTCACCCCGCGCCCCACGCCGGAGATGGCCGACAGGGTGGCGATCAGACTGATGCCGCCGATGAGCCAGAGCTGGCTGTGCTGGGAGACTTCCATGCCGAACATCTGGTTGAGGCCGGTGTTCATCTGGGAGACGCCAAGCCCCAGGGAGGTCGCCACCCCGAATACGGTACCGAACACCGCCAGCACGTCGGCGGCATGGCCCCAGAAGCCGTAGATCCGCTCGCCGAGAATGGGGTAGAGCACGGAGCGAATGGCCAGTGGCAACTTGCGGCGGTAGCTGAAGAAGGCCAGCGACAGGCCGACGATCACATAGATGGCCCAGGGGTGCAGACCCCAGTGGAAGAAGGTGAGGCGCATGGCCATCTGGGCCGCTTCCGGCGTCATCCCCTCGGTGACGAAGGGGTTGCCCTGCAGGTGATACATGGGCTCGGCGATGCTCCAGAACACCAGGCCTATGCCCATGCCGGCGCTGAACAGCATGGAGAACCAGGCGAAGTAGCCGAACTCCGGTACCTGGTCGTCGTCGCCCAGTCGAATGCTGCCAAAACGGCTGAACATCAGGTAGACGGCGAAGAACAGGAACAGGGCGACCACCAGGATGTAGTACCACTTGAAGCCAGCAATGATGGTGTCCTTGGCGCCGGTGAACCAGGTTCCCGCAGTATCCGGGTCAAACACCCCAAACAGCAGGAACAGGGTCACGACGGTGAGGGCCGTCATGGCCATGGTGGGATTGAGGCCTTTCAAAAGCCCTTTGGTTGCTCTCATCTGGCCTCCTTAGTCATTGTTGAAAAAATCTTCACCCACGTGATCCCCCGCACCACCGATGGCGCGATAGACCAGTCGACCCGCCACCCGCTCGCGGTGATCCACCAGGGTGACCGAAGGCTGGCCGTTCACGGCGTGGCGCTTGCCGAGGAAGATGGCCATGGGCACCCCCAGACTGGAGACCCCGCTGGTGATCCAGAGCCGGTTGAAGTCATAGGAGCCGCCGATGAACTCGAGCTGGGCCAGGCCATTGTCCAGACCGGCCAGGTAGAAGTTCATGGCGCTCTCGTCGGGGAAGAGGTGCACCAGCACATAGGCGTAGCGCAATTCGTTCACCAACTCCTTTAGACTGAAAGAACCTGTGTCGCTGCAGGAGAGCGGCAGCTCACCATCGTAGTGATGGACCTGCAGGTTGTTGGGATCCTCGTCATAGGCGGGCTGATAACGCACGAAAGCCGAGGTATCTGGCAGTTCATAGCGGACCCTGACCACGCGAAGGTCGGCAACCAGGGACTTGATATCCAGGTCGTCATTCATGATGTCACTCCTCAAATATCGGGTTTAAATGCGGCAATTGTCCAATAACCTAACATAAAATTCATTAGAGCAGAAATGATTACACCAAAAACCATATTGACCTTGTTGTGGATTAGGCGGAGAATTTTGCGCCTCTCCACTGCCCTGCGATGACCCCGACTCCATGGAAAAACATGATGAAGTGCTGATTGCTCTGCGCCAGATCATCCGTGCCATCGACATGCACTCCAAGCGCCTGATCAAGGAGGCCGGACTGACGTCGCCGCAGCTCCTGCTGCTCAAGGGGATCAACGAGCTTGGCCAGATCTCCATGCGCCAGCTCGCCGATCACACCAACATGAGTCAGGCCACCGCGACCACCATCATGGACAGACTGGAGAGCCGCCAGCTGGTGCAGCGCATCCGCAGCGAAACCGACAAGCGCAAGGTGCATGCGACACTGACTGACGCGGGGCGCGCCCTGCTCGCCCAGGCCCCCACCCCGCTGCAGGAGAGCTTCATCCAGCGCTTCCAGGCCCTGGAGAACTGGGAGCAGGGACTGCTGCTCTCCTCCCTGCAACGGATCTCGGCCATGATGAATGCCGACGGCATAGACGCGGCTCCCGTGCTGAGCGTCAGGCCGCTCACCGAAGAGCGGGCATAAAAAAAGCTCCCGGATGGGAGCTTTTTTTATGGGAAGCGTGCGGGGAGATCACTCTTCCAGGCTGATGCCTATGTTGGAGACGCCGCCCTGGGCCGCAAAGGTGCGGATAGCCAGGATGCGATCGCTGTCGCGCTCATGGGCGACCCGCTTTAGCAGCTCGACCTGGAACTCCAGCTCGGCTTCCATGTACTCATGCTCGTAGAGCTCTTCGTCACTGAGATCCCGCTCTTCCAGCATCTCGATGAAACCGGCCACGGTACCGACCGAGGCATGGCTGGCATCGTTTGCCTCTTCACCCACCCGGCAGATCACCGAGTTGTAGGCACAGCCCAGCGCCACGCAGGCATCCAGCGCCGGGTAGGCCCCGTAAGACTCAAATTTGCCAGGCTCGGGAATATAGACTTCAAACGCCTCCAGGATCGCCCCAAGATTGACGCGGGAGCCCTTCACCGTCAGGTAATTCCACATCTGATCCAACGCGTGGCGAAATGCCTTCGCATCCCCGAAGCCGGAGGCCTGGGTAAACAGCGCATAGTTGGGGTACATGCGCTCTGCCAGAGCCAGGGTGTAGACGGTCTGCTGCCAAGGCTGCAGCTCGGCCAGTCGCTTATAAAACTTGTCACCAAACACTGGAGTCGGATCCTTTGCAAAATGTGGGGCAGATTGTAGCCCACGAGGGGCGTGGCGAAAACGAAAAAGCGCCCTGGTCGACTATCTTGCCCGATCAACTGGGGTAAGATGAGGGCAGACACCCCCTCCGCCGTGCCGCAAACATGATAAGGAACAAGAGTATGAGCCAACGTACCCTGCTTCTGCTCAGCCAGGATAACAACCACTATGAACGCCTGCTCAAGGCCGCCCGCCTTCCCCATCTGCACATACTGCGGGCCGACAACCAGAGCGATGCCGAGAAGCTGATCGGTGATGCCCATATCCTGATGGCCGAACCGGCACGGGCCAAGCCCCTGCTAGCCAAAGCCGACAGGTTGAGCTGGCTCCAGTCCACCTACGCCGGGGTCGACGTGCTGCTGGATGCCAGTTGCCGCCGCGATTACTTGCTCACCAATGTACGCGGCATCTTCGGGCCGCTGATGAGCGAGTACGTGTTCGGCCACCTGCTCAACCTGTCGCGCCAGTTGCCGCTCTACCGCGAACAACAGCAGCAGCGACTGTGGCAGAGCCACCCCTATCAGGGGCTCAAGGGACGCACCATGCTGATCCTGGGCACCGGCAGCATAGGCCAGCACATAGCCCACACCGCCAAGCACTTCGGCATGCGGGTGCTCGGCATCAGCCACAGTGGCAATGAGCGCGCGGGCTTCGATCAGGTGTATCAGTTGCCGACGCTGAACAAGATGCTGGCCCAGGCCGACGCCATCGTCAGCGTGCTGCCAGCGACCCGCGAGACCCGCCATCTGTTCACCACCGATCGCTTCAACCACTGCAAGCCGGGGGCCATCTTCTTCAACGTCGGTCGGGGAAATGCGGTACATGAAGGGGATCTGCTGGCAGCATTGCGCGGCGGCAAGCTGGGCACTGCGGTGCTGGATGTGTTCGAGCAGGAGCCCCTGCCCGCCGACAGCCCGCTCTGGCATCAGCCCAATCTCATCATCACCCCCCACAACAGCGCCTATAGCTTCCCGGAAGATGTGGCCCAGATCTTCATCCGCAACTACATCCGCTTCATCGACGGCCAACAACTCGATGGCCGCATCGACTTCGACAAGGGTTACTGAGTCCAGGCCAGCAGCAAAAAAGGCCCCGCCAGATTGGCGGGGCCTTTTTGTATCCGCAGAGGGGGGGATCAACCCGCCTCCATCTCCTTGCGATAGCTCTTCACCTTGGCAAGGAACTGGCGCTTGTCCTTGCCGGAGAGCGGCTCCGCCATCGGCAGCTTGACCTTCATGGGGTCCACCGGGCGGTTGTTGACTCGCACCTCGTAGTGCAGATGGGCACCGGTAGAGCGACCCGTGTTGCCGGAGAGCGCTATCTTGTCCCCCATCTTCACCTTCTGGCCGGGTTTGACCAGCAACTTGCTCAGGTGCAGATAGCGAGTCATCAGGGTGCGGCCATGCTTGATCACCACATAGGTGCCCGCGAGGGGATGGCGGGTCGCCTTGAGCACGACACCGTCGCCGGTCGCCATCACGGGCGTCCCCACCGGCAGGGCGAAGTCAGTCCCCTCATGGGGGCGGACCTGGCCGGTAATGGGGTGGCGTCGGGCCGGGTTGAAGTTGGAGCTGACCCGGTAGCGACTATGGGTCGGATACCGGCGGAAGCCACGCTCCAGGCTGTTCGCCTGGCCATCATAATAGTTGCCATCTTCCGACAGCCAGGCAGATACCGTCTTGCCCTGGCTGAACACTTCGACGCCCAGCAGCTGGGTGTTGCCGGTGCTCTTGCCCTCGACCGTCTCCTGTCTCACCAACACCTTGAACTTGTCGCCTCTTTGCAGATCCTTGGCGAAATTCAGGCGCCACTGGAACAGGTTGGCAATCTTCTGGATGTGGTTGGCCGGGATCCCCGCGTTGCGGGCGCTGACGTAGAAGCTGCCATTGATGACACCGTCATAGCTCTTCTGCTGCCACTGCACCTCTTCATTGAGCATGTTGGCGCTGTAAGTGTCGTCGGTACGCTCCAGCACCAGGGTCTGCTTGATGTTCAGGCGGATCTTCAGCTGCTGCAGTATGTTGTCCTGATCGATCAGCAACTCTATGGTCTGGCCGGGCTTGAGGCGGGCCAGATTGTTCTTGGCATCCGCATCCAGCACCTTGTAGAGGGTGGTGGTGGAGAGGCCCAGGTTGTTGAAGATGGTGGTCAGGTTCTCGCCGTTTCGCACCCGGTAGTCCTGCCACTGGGGCGTGGCATCGGCCGGAATGTCATCTTCCGGCGCTGCGGCTTCCACCAGTTCGTGATCCGGGATGTCGTTGAAGTCGGTGTTGTCTTCGTTGGTTGCGGTGCCAGTGGTGGCAATCGGCAACTCCAGACGCAATGGCCGCTCAAGGATGTCACCTGGAGCTGGCAATACGGCTACCGCTGACAGCGTCATGGCCGTGAGCAATAGCATGGCGTAAAAATGCTTGCGGGGAACCGGGGGTTCCCAGTTGGCAGCCTGCGCTACCAAGGGACGGAGACGTTTCATCCGCTATCCTGTTATTAGATCTAAGGGTGGTAGTTGTGGGTCTGTTTTTATGATTTTTTATTATGAAAACCGAATATCTGGGTTTTAGACCTAAATACTTACAAAAAGTTCATCGCGATATGCACGAAACTTACATTTTATGCATAACCTTCCTGCATGGGCAGAAATGATCGCCTTTTTCAGCCATTTTTTTCTATTTTTAAGAACCAAGTCCGGTTGCGTTCCCCCCCGGACCATCAGATGTTGCAAAAACATTTCCAGGGAGTGGATATGTCATTGGCAAGATTGTTAAATGTAATCATCCTGATCCTGTTCATCATTGGTGCCATCCTGCTGCTCATGCTGGAGATCACCACGGTACGGCAGTCCATCCTCGATCAGATGTCGGCCAACCTGGAGACGGCCATCACGGCCCTGGGTCTGGTGCTGCAGGGCACCCTGCTCAACGATGACAAGGTGCTGGCGGAAACCATAGTCAACGCCATGTTCGATGGCGGCTTCGTCAGCTCGGTCACGCTGCTGGATCCCGATGGCCAGTTGCTGTTCCAGAAGGTCTTCCACACGGCCCAGCAAAATATCCCCGGCTGGCTGCCGGCTGTCGTCCACATGCCACCGGTCAAGATCGAGCAGGAGCTCACCGACGGCTGGCGCATTCTGGGCACCCTCACCCTCGAGGGCCACGAAGGGTACGCCTACCAACACCTATGGAACGCCATCAGCCGCACCGGACTGGCACTGCTCGCGGGGCTGCTGGTATTCACCCTGGTGATCACCTGGGTGTGCAGCCGCCTGCTGCGTCCCCTCGAACAGGTCAGCCTGCAGCTGGTGCAGATCCGCAAACGCCAGTTCAGCGGCAATCTGCCAACCCCATGGCTTCGCGAGTTGCAGGAGGTCGTGGTCTCCATCAACCAGCTGGTCTCCGAGCGCAAGCGGGATCTGCTGCAGCAAAGACTCAAGATCACCCAGCTCGGCAAACATGACAACCTGCAAGCCCATCAGAAACTCGCGGGACTGACCGACATCGCCAACGGCATGTACCTGCAACACTTTTTCTCAACTCAGGGAAACATCCGGCTCTATAGCCGGTTGCTGCCCCAGACCCCCCCCACCACGGACAGCTCGCCGGACGAGATCCGGGCACTGCTCAACGACTGGCTGACCCAGAAGGCGGAAGGGCTACAGCTCCCCCTCAGCCTGCTCAATCATCCCGACTGGGCACAGTTCGCCCCCACCCTGGCCAGCGCCAGGGGCAAGACCCTGGACTGGCGTTGGGATCTGGCAAGCTTCCCTCCCCTGGCCGAGGAGCGTCTGGGAGCGCTTCAGGCCCAGGGTGTCGAGATGGCATTCAGCAATGTGCCCATGAACAACGACAACCTGACCAAGCTCGATCCCATCAAGCCGGTCTTCATCAGCTGCCAGCTGACCCAGGCCCCCCTCTACTGGAACCTGCTTTCCCAGTGTCTGCATGCCTCCGGTTATACCCTGCTGGCAGAAGCCGGCGACATCAACGACACGGATACCCTGCGCAGCTGGGGCATCGATGGCTATGCCAGCCAGGAGGCATCATGAGAATCCCTATTCTATTACTTGCCCTGCTGTGGCAGCCCGGCTCGCACGCTGTGTCCATGACCATAGGCACGGGGGGAGAGCAGGGTATCTATTACCAGGTCATCAAGGAGTTTTGCCGACTGGCTCACAAGAGCGACCCCGCACTGCAATGCAAACCGCAGGCCAGCTCGGGTTCCATCGAGAATCTGCGGCAGTTGCAAGCCGGAGACACCCCCTACGCCCTCGTCCAGTCTGACTGGCTCTATCAGGCCAGCCAGGGCACGGGAGCATTTGCCAAGCAACCCCAGCCCGAATTGAGAACCCTCTTTGCCACCCACGCCGAGCCTTTCACCATAGTGGTGCGGGCCGATGGCGACATCACCACCCTGGAGCAACTCAAGCTGGCCCCCATCGACATGGGACTGAAGAGTTCGGGCACTCGCCAGACGGCGCTGGCGCTGTTCAACGTGTTGGGGACAAAGGAGCAGGATCTCGATCTTAAGAGCGTGGCCAATCTGTCCGAAGCCTTGTGCAGCAAACAGATCGATGCCTATGGGTTGGTGATGGGGCACCCGAACCGGATAGTGCTGGAGACATCCAAGCGCTGCGCCATCCGATTCATGGCCATCGAGGGCGCAACCCGGGATCAACTGCTGCAAGGCGTCAAATACTACCAGCGCAGCCAGGTTCCGGCCCGCATCTATCCCGGCAACCTGAAAGCCACCCCCACCTTTGCCATCGCCGCCACCCTGGTGACCAATGCCGCCACGCCGGAGGAAGACGCCTATCGCCTGACCAAGGCCATGCTGAGCCAGCAGACCAGTTTCAATGAGCAGACCTATGGCTATGCCAACCTGTTCCACAAGGCGCGCAACAAGATAGGCCCGGTGCTGAACGCCCCGCAACATCCGGGGGCAGCAAGGTATTTCGAGGAGTTGAAAGCCGCAGGCAAGCTATAGCTGGCGACGGGGGGCTCGCAGATGTTCGCTGGAGAAGCGGCTCTGCATCGATTTCCACTGGGTCAGGCGATCGGCACTCCCGGCCAGCGTCCCCTCACGACGTGACTTCATGACCCAGATGCTCTTGGCATCGAAGCTGTAAACGGGTTGCAGGTCGTTGCGCTTGCTGCCGGGCAGGATGCGACCATTGATGTTGTCCAGAACCAGAGGGTCGGACTTGGTCGTCGGGAAATAGAGCGTCACCATGTGAAACTGGTTGTAGCGAATCGCCTTCACATAGGCCAGCCGCAGCTTCTTCTCGTCGACGCCGAGCTCCATCAGGGTGTAGTACTTGGAGATGCTGTAATCCTCGCAGTCACCCCCTCTGGCCCCGATGAATTCCAGCGGATTGGCCCAATAGTCCTCGTCCCCCCAAAGCCTGGGATCCTCACTGTAGGTCAGATTGTTGAAGTAGTTGTTGACCAGTTCCAGCTTCTGCTGGTCCGTGGTGCCCGCTCTGGGCGCGAGCAGGCGGGAAAAGGCCTCGGCACGCTGGATAGCCCTGGCGCCATAGACTTCCTGCATTTTTGCCTTCAGCTCGGGGCTGGCAATGTGTTCGGACAGGCGGGAGGCCTGCACACTGGCACAGAGCAGTGCCAGGGTGCAGGTGGGGACAAGCAATAATTTCATAGCTGACACTCCATATCAGACGCTGGAGGTCAGTATAGTTGGCTGCGGCCACCCCATAGGGCGAGTCTGGGATGCCTCAACGACACTGGGCGAAGGCGTCGGCCAGCTGTTGCATGAAGTGCGGATAAGCATCGGGACCAAGCGGCACCTGCTCACCCACTTCATCCAGCAGCAACACCTTGGCGCCAGTGTTGCGGGCGACCGATTCGATCACCGCAGGGGAGAATTGCGGCTCGGCATAGATGCAGCTCGCCTGTTTCTCTTCAAGCGCCTTGCGGATCTCCACCAGGGTCTTGGCGCCGGGGCGACGCTCCGGGCTCACGGTGAAGTGGCCCCTGGAGCTCATGCCGTAGTGACGCTCCCAGTAACCATAGGCCTCGTGAAACACGAAATAGCCCTTCTGGTTCACCACCTTCATCTGCTCGGCGATCACCTTGTCCTTGGCATCCACCTTGGCATCGAATGCGGCCAGGTTGGCGGCATAACGGGCCTGATTGGCCGGATCCTGCTTGCCAAGCTCGGTCGCGATCGCCCTGGCAATCACCTTGGCCTGGGCCGGCCCCAGCCAGATATGGGGATCCACCCCCTCGTGGTGATGCCCCTCATGGCCTTCCTCGTGATCGTGGTCATCGTGCTCATGGGCGGCGTGATCATGGTCGTGGTCGTCATGATGAGCGGGATCCTGGCTGCCCTGAGTCGCGTAGTTGAACAGCGGCATCCCCGGAACCTGGGTCAGGGTCAGCTTGTGGGGATGATTGGCCAGCGGCTTGGCCATGAAACCTTCCAGCTCGGGGCCGACCCAGACCACCAGATCGGCGTCGTTGATGCTGCGAATATCGGAAGGTCGCAGGGAGAAGTCGTGGGGAGAGGCACCGGTTGGCAGCAAGACGCTGGGCTCGCTCACGCCATCCGTGATGGCCGCCGCGATGAAACCAAGGGGCTTGATGGTGGTCAGCACCTCGAGGGCGCGGACAGGCAGACTCACCGCCAGCAGCGCAGTGATCAGTGTAAGAATTCGCATAGAGGTCTCGTCAGGGAGTGAGTGTGTGATAATATAACAAACCAACGTCGCTGTTATATTATAACTCTCACAGGCTGTAAACCCCGGAGCTGTCATGACCCAACTGGTGGAGCTGAAAGAGGTCTGTCTGTCGTTTGACGGACGGTCCGTGCTCGACAAGGTCTCCTTTACCCTGAACAAAGGCAAAATCACCACCCTGGTCGGCCCCAACGGGGCGGGCAAGAGCACCCTGAGCAAGCTGGTGCTGGGCCTGCTCAACCCGGACTCCGGCAAGATCATTCGTCGTCGCGATCTGCGGGTCGGCTATGTGCCCCAGCGCCTCTATCTGGATCCCACCCTGCCGCTGACGGTGCGCCGCTTCCTGCAACTCGGCAAGAACAGCCGCCTCTCCATCGAGGAAGCGCTCGAGCGGGTCGGCGCCCAGGAGCTGCTGGACAACCGGATGCAGAAGCTCTCCGGCGGCGAGATGCAGCGGGTGCTGCTGGCCCGTGCCCTGCTGGTCAAGCCCGAGCTGCTGGTGCTGGACGAACCGGTCCAGGGGGTGGATATCACGGGCCAGATCGAGCTCTACGCCCTCATCAGCCAGCTCGCCGCCGAGTTCAACTGCGCCGTGCTGATGGTCTCCCACGATCTGCACCTAGTGATGGCCAGCACCCACGAGGTGATCTGCCTCAATCGCCACGTCTGCTGCCACGGCGAGCCGGAGAGCGTGGCCCGTCACCCCGAGTTTGCCCGCCTGTTCGGGCGGCCGGAGCGGGAGGTGCTGGCGGTCTATACCCACCATCACCACTGCGACGGCGAACACCATCATCATGAGCCGCAGGTCCCCGTCATCCGCCTGCCGTCTCGCAATCCATAAGCGCAGTTAAGGACATTCAAGTGGACAGCTTTCTGTTATACGCCCTCGCGGCCGGCCTCGGCATCGCCCTGCTGGCCGGGCCCCTCGGCAGCTTCGTGGTGTGGCGCAAGATGGCCTATTTTGGCGATACCCTCTCCCACGCCTGCCTGTTCGGCATAGCGCTCGGCATACTGCTGCAGGTGGATCTCACCCTGGCGGTGGTGGTCTGCTGCCTCGCCATGGCCATGCTGCTGGTGATCATGAGCCGCAACCAGCAGGTGGCGACCGATACCCTGCTCGGCATCCTGGCCCACAGCGCCCTGTCGCTGGGCCTGGTCACCCTGAGCTTCATGGACAATGTACGGGTGGATCTGATGGCCTACCTGTTCGGCGACCTGCTCTCGGTGCAGCCCATGGACCTGCTCTGGATCTACGGTGGCGGCGCCCTGGTGCTGCTCACCCTGTGGCGGCTGTGGGATCCCCTGCTCTCCATGACCATCTCGGAGGAGCTGGCGCGGGTGGAAGGGGTGCGGGTGGATGTGCTGCGCTGCGTGCTGATGCTGCTGATAGGCCTGGTCATCGCCGTGGCCATGAAGTTTGTCGGGGCGCTGATCATCACCTCGCTCCTGATCATTCCCGCCGCCACCGCCCGCCGCTTCAGCCAGACGCCGGAGCAGATGGCCGGCTTCGCGGCCCTGATCGGCTGTCTCGCCGTGCTGGGGGGGCTGACCCTCTCCTGGTACCAGGACACACCGGCAGGCCCCTCGGTGGTGGTCTGCGCCACCAGCCTCTTTATCCTGAGCCAGTTCAAGAAAGCCTGAGCCTGGAGTGGCCTGATCCCGCTGTCAGGCCACTCCCTATCTCGCCCCCTCGTTCATCCCCTGCCCCCTGTCCATCCTGAGCCAGCAGCCCAACCGGCTAGAGCGGCATGCTCTGGCGCGTCTCCATCATCAACCACTGGCGCAGCCTACTGATGGCGGGCTCATGGGCCCGGGAGCGCTTGCAGGTGAAGTAGAAGGCATCTCCGGTCTCCAGCTGGTGCACCGGCAGGGCCACCAGCTGAGGATCGTCCGGTCGCAGCATGTAGTCGTTCACGAATGCCACCCCCTGATCCCAGGCCGCCGCCTCCATCGCCAGCAGCACATGGCTGAAGTGGTGCATCCGCGCCTCGTCCGGAATCACCAGCCCCCCCGCCTTGGCCCAGCGCTGCCAATCCTCCCCCCGCGCCTTGTAGATGGATTGCACCGAGAGCAGCGGCAACTGCCAGATGGCGGCAGGCCACTCCCCCTCAACCTGCTGCAACAGGCGACGGCTGCAGACCGGAAAGAGCCGCTCCCGATAGATGAGATCGTGGCAATAGCCCCGCCCGTGGGGGGAGACTGTGATGAAGCAGTCCGCCACCCGATCGGAGAGTTCGGGATCTTCCGCCACCATCTCGAGGCTGAGATCCAGCTCGGGGTAGAGCTGGCGCAGCCCGGCCAGCCTGGGGATCAGCCACTTCACCGCAAAGGAGCTGTAGACCGCGAGCCGCAGCCGCATCTCGCCGCCGCCGCGCAGCTGTTCGCTGCTCTGGGCTATCTGGCCGAGCCCGGCGGAGATCCCCTCGAAATAGCTCTCCCCCTGGGCGGTCAGTGACAGCAGTCGCCCCTGGCGCAGCAGCAGCCGCTCCCCCAGAAAGTCCTCCAGCAGGCGGATCTGGTGGCTGACCGCGCTCTGGCTCACATTGAGCTCCAGGGCCGCACGGGAGAAGCTGAGCAGGCGGGCAACCGCCTCGAAGTATTGAACGGCGCGCAGGGGAGGCAGTTTCATTATCCAAAATTCTCATGGATGGTGATTTTTTATCATTTTACTGGATAACAGGCGTCAGACTACCCTTCCCTCATCTAACGTGGGAGGTGGTATGAATGCAGTCGGGATTGGCATCCTCTATCTGGTGCTGGGCAACATGGTGGCGGTCTTCTCCGATGCACTGGTCAAGGTGCTGGAGCCGAGCCAGCCCGTGTTCCAGTTCGTCTTCTTCCGCCAGCTCTCCGCCGCCCTCCTGCTGGCGCCCTGGCTGCTCTGGTCCTGGCGGCGCAACCCGCCGGTGGCCATCAAGTGGCACCTGCTGCGGGCCCACATCTGGGCCATCGGCGTCTGCCTGATGGTGGTCGCCCTCACCCGCTTGCCGCTGGCCACCGCCAACGCCCTCTTCTATGCGGCCCCGCTGCTGATGGTGCCGCTCGCGGTCTGGCTGGCGGGGGAGGCGCTGTCGCGCCAGAAGGTGCTGACGGCCCTGGTGGGTTTCATCGGTGTGCTGATAGTGCTGCGCCCGACCGAGGTGAACTGGGCCGCCCTGGCGGCGCTCGGGGTGGCGCTCTCCATGGCGGTCAACAACCTGCTGATCAAGCGGATCCCGCTCAAGCAGCCCATAGCCCAGACCCTGTTCTTCACCAACGTGCTGAGCATGCCCTTCATACTGGCGCTGGCCTGGTGGGAAGGGGGGAACTGGCAGTGGCAGATGTGGTGGCCCGCCTTCGGCTCCTCGGCGCTGATCATGGTCTATGCGGGGCTGTGCGTGGTGGCCTATCGCAAGGCGGAGGCGAGCAAGATCGCCTCGGCGGAGTACACGGGCCTGCTGATGGCGGTCGCCATCGGGGTCTGGCTGTTCGACGAACAGCCCGGTCTGCCGCTGCTGTTGGGGTGCCTGTGCATCATCTTGCCGCTGGTCGCCATGGCGCGCGGCAAGTCAAAACCGCTGGCAGAGCCGGCGGTCTGAATCAAAGCAGCAAGGGGGCAACCCGCTGCTGCAGATGGGGGATCACCTCCTGCTCGAACCAGGGGTTCTTCCTGAGCCAGAAGGTGTTGCGCGGGGAAGGGTGCGGCAACGGCAGCCAGCCGGGACCATACTCCCGCCAGCATTGCACCGTCTCGGTAAGGGACTCCTTGCCCGCCTCCCGCAGATAGTGGCGCTGGGCATACTGGCCGATAAGCAGGGTCAGCTCTATGTTGGGCAACAGCATCAGCACCTTGTCGTGCCAGGTGGGCGCACATTCTGGGCGCGGCGGCAGATCCCCCGACTTGCCCTTGCCGGGGTAGCAGAGCCCCATGGGCATGATGGCGATGCGGGACTCGTCGTAGAAGGTGGCCTTGTCCACCCCGAGCCAGTGGCGCAGCCGATCGCCGGATGGATCATCCCAGGGGACGCCGCTGGCATGGACACGGGTACCGGGCGCCTGACCGATGATCAGCAGGCGAGCGCGCTCGCTGCCACGGATCACCGGCCTGGGCCCGAGCGGCAGGTGGGCCTCGCACAGGCGGCAGTCCCGGATCTGTTCAAACAGCAGGTCTAGTCGGTTCATGGCCTGATGGTAACAGAGTTTCCGGCAGGATCCCGCTTGTGGAACCGGCGGCAGATACTTATCATGCGGCCACATTTGTTTAATTTAATAAACGGAAAGCGATGAAGAACTGGCTGGGCCCCGGCAGTGCGGCCCTCTCCTTCGTGCTCTGGGGCATGCTGCCCCTCTATTACCAGTTCATGCCCGAGATCAACATGTGGGAGCTGCTCTCCCACCGGGTGCTCTGGTCTGTTGTCCTGCTGGGCGGGCTCTTCCTGCTGCTCGGCGTGCGGGTCCCCTGGGCACGCCTGCGCAGCGAACCCCGCCAGCTCGGCCTCATCCTGCTGGCGGGCCCCGTCATGTCCATCAGCTGGTGCATGTTCACCTGGTGCCTGACCACGGGTCAGGTGCTGGCCACCAGCCTCGCCTTCTTCATGACGCCGCTGTTCAACATCGCCTTCGCCGTGCTCTTCCTCAAGGAGCGGCTTACCCCCCAGAAGCATCTGGCGGTCGCCCTGGCCCTGGCGGGGCTGGCCTACATGCTGTTCTCCTACGGCGAGCTGCCCTGGTTCTCCCTCATCATGGGGGCCAACTTCGCCTTCTACGGCCTCATCAAGAAGAAGGTGCGCCACGATGCCGGTGTCAGCCTCTACCTCGAATCCCTGGCCCAGCTTCCCGTCGCCCTGCTGATCCTCGCATGGCTGGGCCTGCACGGCATGAGCCAGTTCATGGCCGGTGACTGGGCCGACAAGCTGCTGCTGATGGGCTCTGCCCCCGCGACCCTGCTGCCGGTGGGGCTGTTCTGCTACGCAGTGGCACGCACCCGCATGAGCACTGTGGGGCTGCTGCAATACATAGAGCCGAGCCTCGCCTTCCTGCTCGCCATCTTCTGGTTTGGGGAGATCCCGGATCCGGTGAAATCGGTGGGCTTCGCCTTCGTCTGGGCCGGCCTGCTGGTGAGCCTGCTGCCCCTGCACCTGCTCAGGCGCGGCCGGGTCCAGTGGAAAGAGTCATGACGACGGACGCCTGTACCGATAAGCCTGCAGCTAACTGGTTTATCTATCTGGTGCGCACCGGTGCGGGCTCGCTCTATGCGGGGATCAGCACAGATCCCGAGCGGCGCCTGCGCCAGCACCAGAGCGGCAAGGGCGCCCGCGCCCTGCGTGGCAAGGGGCCGCTGACCCTGGTGTGGCGCCAGGGGGTGGCGGACAAGGGCGAGGCGCTGCGCCTCGAGTATCGCCTCAAGCAGCAGAGCAAGGCATTCAAGGAGCGCCTGGTGCTCGACCCCGGACTCTGGCACGACTGGAGCCAACCCTGGCTGAGCGCCGCCGCGGCCCCCATCGCTCCATCCCCCTGAACCAGTCGCTCCCGCCATAAAAAAGGCCGCTGGGAGCAGCGGCCAAGGAAGGATCCGATAGCAGGGAGGCTTAACGGTAGGTGTTCGACTGCTTGCGCCTGTTACTGAGCAACCAGCACACCGCCAGCACCAGCAGCAGCCAGGGCGCCAGCTTGATGACGAGGGCAAACATGCCGGCCAGGGCGCCAAACAGCACGAAGACCCCGCTCACCAGCAGCATGGCCAGCACGGTAAAACCGGTCAGCGCCATGGTCACCAGCACCAGCATCAAGACGATAAATTCCAGCATGTTGTGCTCCTCACAGGCTTGCAGTGGCCAGCGGGTCTGATCCGGGGATCAATCCAGCCAGCGTTTCAATTCACGACGGGGCGGCATCACCAGCACCGCCAGCAGATAGAGGGCCAGGGCCAGGGGCGGCATCAGGATAAGCGCCAGCAAGGCCAGCACCCGCACCGTCACCCTCGAGATCCCAAGCCCCCTGGCCAGACCGGCACAGACCCCGGTCAGCTTGCGATGGGCCAGATCTTTGGGCCAGGGGCTCATGGTTATGCCTCCGCCTTCCGGCTTTTCAGGCGGGCCAGCTCGCGCTCAATCTCGTCGTTCAACTCCAGCTCGCGGAACTGGGCCTCCAGGGAGGGATTCTGCCCCAGAGTGGCCGCCTCCAGCTGGGCTTCCAGCTGATCGACCCGGCCCTGAAAGCCGTCGAAGCGGGCCATCAACTCATGCATGCGCTGGTTGTCCACCTGGGCGCGGGCACGGATCCGGCTATGGGCTGTCTGTTCGCGCAGGGTCAGCATCTTCTGCTTCTCGCGGGCCTCGGTCAGCTTGGTCGCCAGCCGCTCGCTGTCGGCGGTGAGCTGGGCCAGCACCTCGGCCACCCGGGCCTTGTCCTGCTCCAGTTGCTCGCACTTCTTGACCTCGGCCAGCTTCTCCGTGAGGGCGGCACGGGCCAGATCCTCACGTCCCTTCTGGATGGCGAGCTCGGCCTTGGCAGACCACTCCTGGATCTGGTGGCGCAGCGCCTGCTGATGGCGCTCCAGCTGTTTCTGTTCGGCGATGACGCGGGCGGCCTGGGTTCTCATCTCGATCTGCACCTGCTCCATCTCTTCGATCATCAGACGCAGCATCTTCTCCGGCTCTTCACTCTTGTCGAGCAGGCTGTGCAGGTTGGCATTGATCACGTCGGTCAGGCGGCTGAATACGCTCATGGTCTGGCTCCTTGTTGATGGGATGTCACTCTCTTCCCATGGCATTACAAGAGCCGTGCCAAGATAATTTATTGTTGTTTTACAGATAGATGGAGACTTGGCATTGCCATCTCAAGGTCATAAGTTGGTAAAAATTGCCAACATGGTGGTGATTTTTACCAATAAAAAAGGGAGCCAGCGGCTCCCTTCATGGAGTTGGGCTCAGCCTCAGGCGGCCGGGCGATGGCCCAGCTTGCCATCCAGCTCCGCCAGCTTGGCTTCCATCCTGGCCCGGCAGGTATCCGACAGATCGCGGATGCCGGCGGCGCCGTGCTCCTTGCTGCACAGGGGGGGCAGCATCTCCAGCAGCACCTCGCCGTTGTCCCAGCGGTTCAGGTCCACCTGACCGAAGTAGCTGGAGCAGACGATGGGCACCACGGGCACTTCGGCCTGGACGGCGGTATGGAAGGCGCCGGCCTTGAACGGCAGCAGACCACGGCCCTGGGAGCGGGTCCCTTCCGGGAACATCCAGATGGAGGTGCCGTGGTGCTTGATGCGATCCACCACCTGACCTATGGTGCCGATGGCACGGGAGCGGTTGGATCTGTCGATCAGCACGTTGCCGGAGAGCCAGAAGATGAGGCCGAAGAAGGGCAGCCACAGCAGGCTCTTCTTGCCCACCGCCACCACGCCGGGACGCACGGCGCCGGTCACGGTGAAGATGTCGAAGTTGCTCTGGTGATTGCAGACATAGACGGCAGGCCCCACCGACTTGACCTCGTCCGGAATGGTGACCCGGACCTTGAGCCCGATGAGCGGGCAGACGGCATGGTACATGCGGGCGAAAACATAGACGTTGTTGGGGTGGCGCGGACGCACCAGACAGAGCAACAGACCAAACACGAACCAGAAGATGAGCAGCAGGGTAAGCAGCAGCACACGGGCAAGTTTGAGCATCGAACACCTCGGAATTTGACTCGGCGCAGTATACTGGTCCCCCTTTTAGCGAACAAGCGTTCGCCAGACAGAACCGACCACCCCAGACGGAGCGTGTGGTCGTATCGAATCCCACCAGCTTGCTCACGCCACCATTGATCGATAGGATATGCCCCATTCAACAGGGTAGGACGAGCATGATTTTGCGACAACGCGTGGCGACAAGACTCCTGCTGCTGGTCTGCATCCTGGTGATCAACTGTGCGGCCCAGCCCCTGGCCAGGCTGGCACAGCTCGACCAGGCCCTGAGCTGCCAGATGCTCCCCCTCTCCTCGTCCAGCGCCGATGCCGACGAGGGGCAAGCCACGACGCCCCAGCCCAGCAGTTGCCAGCTCAACGGCAAGTGGCTCAGTGCCGCCAACCTGCTCTGCGCCGAGCAGATCTTCTTTGCCATCGCCTTCGTGATTGCCCTGCTGGCGCCCCTGTCGCGCCGCGCCCCTGCGCTTCCTCCTCCCATCAACATTTCGCCTCCCGAACGGCGACTGCACCTCACTCTCTGCGTCTGGCGGGAATGAGTCTGCGGCGGTTTTCTCCACCCTGACTTTCATTTTCAAGAGACAAACACATGTCAAACATCATCAAGACCGCCCTGTTGCTGAGCGGTCTGCTGTGGCAATCCATGGGATTGGCCAGCGACACCGGCTGGCTCACCAGCCCCCAGAACGATCACGCCAAGGTGCGGCTGCAAGCTGACACCCGGGATCCCGCCGCCCCCCGGTTGCTGCTCAGCCTGCAGCTTGAATCCGGCTGGAAAACCTATTGGCAGAACCCGGGGGAAGGCGGCATAGCCCCCGAGATCCTCTGGGATGCTCCCCAGCCAGCGGCGCAGTGGCACTGGCCAGTGCCCAGGCGGTTCGACGTCAGCGGCATCTCGACCCAGGGCTATCAGGGGGACGTCAGCCTTCCCATCAGCCTCACCCGCAGCGGCGGCGAGGCACTGACGGGCACCCTGCGCCTCTCGACCTGCAGCAACGTCTGCATCCTGACCGACTACCCCTTCACCCTGGCGCTGGACGGCACTGCCCCCGAAGGGTTCGACCTGGCCTATGCGAAGGCGATGAGCACCCTGCCACAGGCCATGCCGGGCACTGTGACCCTCGAGGCGGGCTACCGGCAGAACCAGCTGCAGCTGACCGCCGACAACCCCCAGGGCTGGCAGGATCCTCAGATCTTCCTCCAGCGCCTGGAGGGAGCAGAATTCGGCGAGCCCAGCCTGGAGGTGCAGGGCAACACCCTGATCGCCCGCATTCCGGTCAGCGATGGCTGGCAGGGGGATGCCCCCGATATCCGTCATCAGCCACTCGGGTTGGTGCTGGCGAGCGGCGAGCAGGCCTGGCAGAGCGAGGTCCGCATAGGTGAGCCCCTGACCCTGCCGAGCGGCGGCCAGTCGCTGCTCTGGCTGCTGGGAGCCGCGCTGCTGGGGGGCCTCATCCTCAATCTGATGCCCTGCGTGTTGCCGGTGCTGGCCCTCAAGCTGGGATCCGTGCTGCAGCTCGAGAGCCGGGAGCGCCGCCCGGTGCGCCTGCAATTCCTGGCGGCCAGTGCCGGCATTCTGGTCTCCTTCTGGGCGCTGGCATTGATGAGCACCCTGCTGCGCGCCACTCAGGGGGCCGTCGGCTGGGGGATCCAGTTCCAGAGCGTCTGGTTTATCGGCTTCATGGTGGTGGTGACGGCGCTGTTCTGCGCCAACCTGCTGGGGCTGTTCGAGCTGCGGTTGCCGAGCAACCTCAATACCCGTCTGGCCACCAGCGGCGGCCAGGGGCTGGGGGGTCACTTCCTGCAGGGCTGCTTTGCTACCCTGCTGGCGACCCCCTGCTCGGCGCCCTTCCTCGGCACTGCGGTTGCGTTTGCGCTCGGGGCGCCGCTGGGCCAGCTCTGGCTCATCTTTACCGCTCTGGGAGTGGGCATGAGCCTGCCCTGGCTGCTCATCGCCGCCGTCCCTCGCCTGGCGCTCTGGCTGCCGAAGCCGGGCCGCTGGATGGGGCGCCTGCGCACCCTGCTCGGCCTGATGATGCTGGGCTCCAGCCTCTGGCTGCTCAGCCTGCTCGGCAACCACGTCGGCCCCTTCTGGATGCTGATCCTGATGGCACTGATGCTGGTCGCCCTGCTGCTGGCCGTCGTCTGGCGCCACGGCATACGCACGCTGACCCTGGGGCTGGCACTGGGCTGCCTGCTGGGCGGGGCCCTGCTGCTCGGCGGCGCCTTCACCCTGGACGGCAGGCCCCAGCAGGACAGGGTCGACTGGCAGCCGCTCTCGGAGCAGGCCATCGAACTGGCACTGGCCCAGAACAAACGGGTCTTCATCGATGTGACCGCCGACTGGTGCATCACCTGCAAGGCCAACAAATTCAACGTACTGCTGCGAGATGACGTGCAACAGGCCCTGAGCGCCCCCGATGTGGTGGCCCTGCGCGGGGACTGGAGCCGCCCCTCCGACAGCATCGCCAGCTTCCTGCGCCAGCGCGGCAGCGTGGCCATTCCCTTCAACCAGATCTACGGGCCCGGCCTGACGGATGGCGAGATCCTCTCCCCCCTGCTGGACCGATCGACCCTGCTTGCCACCCTGGCGCAAGCCGGTATTGCCCCCTCTCAAGGAGAAACCAAATGAAACCGACCCTGCTCACTTTGACCCTGCTGGGCACCTTGTTGACCCCGGCCCTGCACGCCGCTCCCTTCACCCCGGAACAGGAGGCCCGCATCAAGGAGCTCATCCGCGAGACCCTGGTCCAGAACCCGAAGATCCTGGATGAGGCGGCCGAATCCTGGGAGAAACAGAACGCCGCGGATCAGGCGGCCCAGCTCGGCGACTTCATCAAGGGCAACAAAGAGGTGCTGTTCAACAGCGCCACCAGCCCGCGCCTGGGGGCCAAGAATCCCAAGCTGACCCTGGTGCTCTTCACCGACTACAACTGCCCCTACTGCAAGCAGTTCGACCCTGCGGTGGCCAGGCTGCTCAAGGCCTACCCGAACGATCTGGGGCTGGTGATCAAGCTGCTGCCGTTCAAGGGGCAGACCTCAGCCAAGGCGGCCCAGTACAGCCTGACCCTGTGGCAGCAGGATCCGGCCCGCTTCCTCGCCCTGCACGACAAGTTGATGAGCAAGCAGGGCATGCTGACCGAGGCGGACATCAACAAGGCGCTGGCGGCCACCGGCAATGTGGCGCTCAAACCCGAGGGTAAGGCCACCGAGGAGCTGCGCAATAGCCTGCGCATCGGCACCCTCTTGGGAGTGCAGGGCACACCGGCGACGCTTATCGGCAACCAGCTGGTGCCGGGTGCCCTCCCCTATGAGCAGCTCGAGCAGCTCGTGAAAACTGAACTGGCGAAACTGGGGTAACCAATGACCGAGACGACAACCCCCAGACCCCGCTGGCGACGCTGGGGCAAGGAGGCGCTCTGGCTGCTGCTGTTTGCCCTGGTCATCTCGACCGTGCTGGACCTGTGGCGCAGTCCGGCGCTGCCGGAGGGGAGCCCGCTGCCAGTGCTGACCCTGCAAGATGGCACCCGGGCCGACCTGCTGGCCATGAGCCGGGAGCGGCCGCTGCTGGTCTACTACTGGGCCAGCTGGTGCGCCGTCTGCCGCTTCACTACCCCGGCAGTGGAGCAGCTCTGGCAGGACGGCGGCAATGTGCTGACGGTGGCGCTGCGCTCCGGCGACGACGCCAGGTTGCAGCAGGGCATGGCCAGGAAGGGGCTGAGCTTCCCCACCCACAACGATGAGCAGGGTGCGCTCGCCGCCCGCTGGCAGGTGAGCGTCACCCCCAGCTTCCTCATCCTCAAGGAGGGCAAGGTGGTGAGCAGCACCACGGGCTGGAGCAGTCGCTGGGGCTTGCAGCTGCGGCTGCTGTGGGCCGACTGGCTGGCTTGAGCCCCATCACAATGAACAGAGCCCGGTATGACGACCGGGCTCTTTTTTTATCTGAAGGCGGTACTTTTTGCTGCGGCCCCTATTGCGCCGGTGACATCATCCCCTGGCCGAGCCGGGCCTTGACACTGGCCCGTTCGGCCTCGTCGATCACGCCGTCACCGTTCTTGTCCATCTTGGTGAAGAGGGTCTCATGGCGTTCCATGAACTGCGCCTTGGTCGTGTCCTGCATCGGCCTCATGTTGCCCATCTTGCCGGGCATGGCCTTGCCCGATTGCTTCATCGCCTCATGCATCTTGGCCATGGCGGCCTCTTTCTCGGCGACCGACAGGGTGCCATCGCCGTTGCTGTCTTGCCGGGCGAAGCGCTGCTCGGCTCTCTCCATGAACTGGGCCTTGGTGATGTCCCCCTTCATGAACATCAAGGGCTCATCGAGGCTCTCATCGGCGGCGATGGCGACGCCCCCCAGCAGTACCAGAGGCAGAAGATAACGTTTGAACATGGTGTCTATTCCTTGTGATGGCCCCGGCCTTGCCGGGTCCTGATGCCTATCCCCAGGGCAGGTTCCTTGTCACATGCACGCCCGACGATGTGGTTCCAGCATGAGTACACTGTCGCCCGTCACGGATACCCTCTGTCAGTGTAGTCTCCATGCCGGACCCTCCATGTCTGCAGGGCTGACAAGCCGCTCCGTGACGGGCGGGATCCGTGTCCACCCCGGGTCGCTGCCATATCGCGTCCTATTCATGGCGGTGGCCGGTGGTTTCCGTTAAAATGACGGGTTTTTACCGTGCCTGGTTCCCCCAAGCCCCATCAGGCGCCAGCATTGTGACTCTGATGATGCCAGTGATGCAGGATCTGCCATGAACAACTACTTTCGGGTGCTGGGCGTCAAGTCCAACGCCAGCGAAAACGACATCAAGAAAGCCTATCGACGGCTCTCGAACCAGTACCACCCCGACAAGTTGCACGGGGCGAGCGAAGAAGAGAAAGAGCAGGCAGCCATCAAGCTGCATCAGGTGAAGAAGGCCTACGAAGTGCTTTCCGATCCCAAGGCGAGAGCCGCTTTTATCAAGGATTTCAACAACGTCATCGTGACCGATCCCGCTGCTGCCATGCAGGAGATGTGGGACCAATTCTACCCCTGAGGGCGCTATGCAAAAAAAATGGGACCAGGCGCGCATCAAAGCGCTGATGAGTGACGCGGGCGAGAACATCGAATCCTACCGGGATCAGGATCAGCCCAAGGCGCTCGAGCAGTTCACCGGCAAGATGAAGGCCCTGCTGCTGGCCGACATCAGCATGCTGGAGTTCATGCCCGAATACCTGCCGCTCGCCCTCTATGGCCGGGTGCAGTTCCCGCCCAAGGCGAAACCTGAGTGGGCCAGGTGGCTCGCCGACGGCGTACAACCCTCATGGGACGCGTTCAAGGTGTCGGTGGCGTTCAACAACGCCGATCTGCCGCTGGTCAAGGCGGTGCGGGCCCAGAGCGAAGATCAGTTGATCGAAGCCTGCGCCGTGCTCTACCTGCTGGACAACCCCCTGCCCCGCGGTGGCCGTCGTGCCGATGACGACTACGAGCTGCGCGACGACGAAGACGACGACGGGGAAGATGCCGACGCCGACTATCATGGCGGCGAGGGTGAGGAAGACGATCAGGACATGTACGACGAAGTGCGTTTCTAATTTGAGGCAAAGCATGAACAGTCTGATAGAAATTACCGCCATCGAGATCAAAGAGCTGGCCGTGATCGAGCCCAAGCAGGCCAGCGAGAAGTTCGAGCTGATCGCCAAGACAATGTCCGACGAGCAATTGGCTGAAGTCATTGAAAACATTGATATCGTCACCCTGACCCAGATCAACGGCCAGCACGACATCTCCTTCCCGTCCATCATCTCCGAGCTGATGACCCCGGAGCGGATCCGCGACATCGTCTGCCAGCAGCCTCTCTACTGGGAGGAGGCCATCAAGAACAATGCCGAAGAGCTGCAACAGCACACCTTCGACTTCCTCAACTACCTGATCCGCACCCAGGACAACGAGGCCAAGCAGCGCGAGATCCTGGAGTGCATCGCCGAAGACCCGGCCGGTCTCTTCTACCTCGCCATCCCCTTCATCGAGTTCTACCGTGGCGATCGCTACGAGGATGAAGAGGGCTATCGCGACACCCTGCACGCCGAAGAGGAAGATCTCGAGGAGTCCCTCGCCTACAGCGAGCGCCAGCAGAGCGAGGATGCCCACGACTACCCGCTGGATGACCCGAGAAGCCTCTTGATGCTGATCCGCGAGCAGGCTCCCGAGGTGGAGAAAGCCATCAAGTCGCTGCTGCGCAGCGAGAACGCCACCTGGGACGGCATCATCAACAAGTTCGCCAACGAGCTGGTGATGCAGGCCAAGGAGAAGAACCAGGTCAGCGACGAGTACGACGAAGTGGACGACATGTTCAGCTTCCTGGATTGAGGAGAGCCCTATGCAGCTAGTCATCCGCGAGGCCAACGAAGGCCCCTTCCTCACCCAGGTGCTGCGCTTTGGCCGCGACAACGAACGCCTGAGCGCCCAGCAGCTTGCCGCCATCAAGGGCAAAGCGGTGCTGATGAGCCTGAAATTCGCCGACAAGTACTACAACAAGTACAAGATGCACCTGCTGGAGCAGGCCGCCCACGACGTCATCGGCGTGGTGAGCCTGGGATTGCAGGAGCTCTCCGGGCGCGACACGGCCCGGGCGCTGGCCCTGCTGCAGGCGCCGGAAGGGCCCATCAAGCCGTTCCAGAAGGGCTGGTCCATGCTGATCTCCGTCAGCCCCAAACAGACGGGCAACAGCCTCTATGGCGACGTGGATGCCAGGCTGCTGGACAAGATCTCGAGCCCCCCCGACATCGAGGAGTGGCAAGGGTGGCAGGAGTACGAGAAGGCGCTGGCCGAGCACAACAAGGTCCGCCTGATGGGGCTCATCGACCAGCACTTCTTCGCCTGCGAGAGCGATCACCCCACCATGGAAGACAAGCTGGCCGAGGCCCTGCTCTACCGCATCCTGTGCGGCAAGGGCAGCGGCGCCGCGCCCCTCAAGGTGAAGCAGGATCTCAAGCGCAAACTTGCGCGGGAGATTGAGCTCGACGAGCGCTGGTACGATACCGACTATCTCGCCGCCCAGCTTGCCCTGATGCTCGCCGAGCTGCCCGCCGACATGGCCGATGCCCTGCGCCAGGAGCTGAGCCCTGGCTTCGTGCCGAACCTGCTGCACACCCTGGGGTTTGTGCGCCAGTACCAGCAGCAGCAACGGGAGAACGCCTCCCCGGAGAAGCTCGACAACATGGAGATGCGCGCCGGGCTCAGGCACCCCCTGCTCGGCTGGCCCCTCTACCACGACTTCTAGTCGTCTGTCGGCGCTTTGCATGGCGCCATGGCCGCCTGTCCCCATAACGCCCGGCTTGCCGGGCGTTATGCTATCCGCCATCGGCCGCCGCCGAACTACCTCCTCAGCGTCATTGGCCCACCTTTTGTCAGGGATATAATGGCTCCCCCATTCCGACCGCAGGGGAACGCCGTGAGCAGAAAACCCGACCGCATCACCGCCATGCAGCAGATCATCGACGCCGTGAAACAAGAATTCCCGCTCTATCAACCGGATACCTTCAGGTGCGGGCCGGACAACAGCTGCATCGGCTGCCCCAAGAAGCTGATGGAGCTGGTGGATACGGATCTCTGCTACTGGCAATACCAGATCGATCGCGGTATTCCGCCCTCCTTCGACGAGATCCAGCGCTTCGGCAAGATGTGCAAAAATATCCGCCGGGCCCTGGTGCGCAACGGCCGCATCCCCGCCTGATGCTTTGCCCCCGCATCTGATAAGGTGTGACCCACAGGCCCGGAACGGGCACAAGCGAAAAGGAGAGCAAGATGACCCAGGAGCGGATCCAGACCCGATATAAGCTGGCGGGCCCCTTTGCCACTCAGGCCGAGTTGGAACAAGCCATAGCCCGAGCCATAGATGCCCACAAGCAGGACTTCTTCCCCCTGCTGGAGCGGCTAGTGGATGAGGGCAATCCCGCGGTCAACCTCAGCCAGGAGCACCCGCCGCAAGTGCTTGGCATAACGCTCGACGCCGAAGGCGCCACAGGCAAGGCCCAGCTCAGCTACGAATCCAACTTCTTCGAGTGCTGCCTCATCGTCGACGAATATGAGCAGCACCAGATCAGCGTCCCCTTTCGTCTGGAAGGGGGCGAGCTTGTCTTCGACCTTGAGCTGCCCATCGCCTGGAATTTCAATCATTAATGGCACCGGCAATCCGGGTGAAATCGGTGGGGCTGTGCCAGGGGCTGAATGACACGGCGACCAAGAAGGTGGGAGCTCCGAGATAACTGCTTGATGGTCGGCCTTTGAATAAAGAGGCTGGCGTGGCTACCCAGGTGCCCCACTTAGTGTAGGGTTGACTCCATGCCAACTGAATGAACTATCGAGGGTCAGCATGGGTGAGCACCAATCTGCAGCAATGCCGGGTTTGAACGACGGCGATAGCTTTGGCTTTGAGCGCAAAAGTGCCGGAGACTTCCCCTTTTATCGCCAGTCCCCGAATGCCTTGTCTGGCCGCAGCTGGGTGCTGATCCTGCTGGGGGTAGTACTGGGGTTCGCCGTGCTGACGGCGCACCTTGCATTCTATAAAACCACGGCGGGCGGCTTTGTATCCGCCATCCTGTTCCCCCTCATCCCCCTGGCCGTGCTCGCCATGGTGGCGGGTAAGGCATGGCGAGCGCTGTTTCGAACGCCGACGGGGCGGGATCTCCTCTTGATGCAGGCGATCGCCGTCGTCAACATTCTGGTCTCGGTCGCCGTTGCCCTGGTGCTGCAGCAGCTGTTCAAGATGAGTGACAACCCGGTCAGCGCCATGCTGGCAGAGGCCCCCAATACGGCGCGCATCCTCTTTTATTTAAAAACGGCCCCTCAGCTCTTTGGCGAGGAGGTGGTCTCCATCCTGCCTTTTCTGGCCATCCTCTGGTTTTGTCACACCAAGCTCGCCCTGACGCGCAAGTCCGCCATCATCATCGCCTGGCTATCCACTGCCCTTATCTTCGGGGCCATGCACCTGCCCACTTATGACTGGAATTTTCTGCAATGTTTTCTGGTGATCGGCACGGCCCGCATCGTGCTGCTCAGTGGCTACATCATCACCAAAAACATCTGGGTATCGACCGGCGCGCATATCATCAACGACTGGCTGCTGTTTACCGGCATGGTGCTGCTGCATGGTGCCCAGGCCGGCATATAGGGCCGTGCATGATCACAGGAAAGGAGCCCTGACGGCTCCTTTTTCCATTACCCAGCCCATAGAAAAGGCGAGACCCTTGCCTCGCCTTCACCTGCGTCAGGTGGGGATCAGGTGAGATAGTAACGCCACGACCTGCTCGGCTCTGCATAGCCGACCCGGATGCAGAAGGGGGCGAGCTCGTGATTGGCCTGCTCCAGGCTGAGGGTCTGGTGGGTATCCTGCTCGCACCACTGCACGAACTCGTCGCTGTTGAAGCTGTAGTGATCCCCGTGAAAGGCCCCGTGGGCCTCGATCAGTCCGATGGCTTGCTCCGTTTCCATGTTTGGCCTCCTGGCACTGTGCTGCTCCCTACAAGGTTAGCGAGCAGAGGCGACTTGCGGGGCCAAATCGGTCAAATCCTTGACCTGTGGCAATCGGCAAAGGGGAGAGCAAGCCACCACAGCAGAAGCCATCGACCAGCAACAGAGCCTTAAATAAAACAGAGGCAAGTAGGGTCGATTAGCGAAGCGTAATCGGCCGCACCGGTTATCCGGTCGCGAGCAGGCAAAAGAGAAAGGACGTAGGGTGCAATAAGCGAAGCGCATTGCACCGGCAACCTCGCGGATTCAATAGTGGTGCAATTTCATTGCACCCTACGGTTACCTCCCCTCACCCTAGCCCTCTCCCAAGGGGAGAGGGGACAGGTGCCTGCCAACCTTTGGGCGTAGCTGTCACGCCATTCCAAAATCGCTGCGATCTGCGCCCCCTTATCCCCTCGCGGGAGAAGGGCTGGGGATGAGGGGGGAGCAATATGAAATTACCGATAACATCGAGACAATAGGTTTTCGCGATCGTCTGATTATGCTGCGCTAATCAAATCTACACCCCTAATCATTATTTAAAAATGTGATGACGTCACATTGTTATTAAAATATTCTCTTGTCAGAATATTGAAGTGCTTTATCGAGAACCAAAACATGAAAATACTATATGTGATAGGAAATGGTTTTGATCGTCATCATAAGCTGCTGACCAGTTACTCTTATTTCTACCAAGAATACCGTGAACTGCTTGATGGCCTATCGGATTATTTCCCCAATAACGAAGACGAGTACCCTTGGCATAAGTTTGAGGAAAACTTAGGAAAATATAACTCCGAGGTTCTTTATAGTGAATTTAATAACTTAGACATAGGTAATGAGAAATTCAAACTCAGTATAATATATGGACTGGAGGATGAAATTTCCGAACAAACAGAAAATATCGTTTCGAACTTGCAGGGTGCATTCTCAGAATGGATAAACTCTATTGAAATAAATCCAAGTGATATAGCGGAACGTCTTAATCTAGTACCTAGCTCATTATATCTATCATTTAACTACACGACAACATTAGAAAAAATATACAACATTCCAAGAGAGTCGATCACCTATATACATGGGTGTGCAGAAAGATATGATGATTTAATTTTTGGACATGGTTTGGATATTGCTGAAAAACCAGAATTTGATGAATATGGAGAAAGTCTAAGAACACCATTTAGTGATGCAATGGCCGTCGCTAGACATCCATTCAGCGCGTTGAAAAAGCCAGTTTCCGAGATAATGAACAACAATAGTTCTTTCTTCTTATCTTTATCTAGATTAGAGCATGTATTAATTCTTGGTCACTCTATTGGTTGTGTAGATCATCCGTATTTCATAAAAATCAAAGAGAGTGTAGCAGATAATTGTAAGTGGGTAGTAAGCTACCATTCTGAGGAGGATATAGAAGAACTTAAGTTAAATTTAAGTGCTTGTGGAGTTGACGTGGCAAATATAATTCCATTATCTCTTTCAGATCTCAATGCTTATATTTTTTGATTTTAATTGTAGAGAAGGGCGCTTTCGCGCCCTTTCTTATTAATCACCCCTCCTGATTTTCCCCGGCTGCCGGTTCTGCACCGGCCACGGGTTCAATCTCGATGCGGTCTACTCGCTGCAAACCGCGGGGCAGCTTGGCGCCACGGCGGCCGCGCTCGCCGCGGTAGTAGTCGAGATCCGAGGGCTTGAGGGTCAGCTTGCGCTTGCCGGCAAACAGGGTGACATATTGCCCCTGCGGGATAATGGCGGCCATCACCATAAACTCCTCCCGCGCCTTGACGCGCGCCGAGGGGATGCTGATGAGCTTGTTGCCCTTGCCCTTGCCGAGCACCGGCAGGGTGCTGAGCGGGAACAGCAGCATGCGCCCCTCGTTGGAGATGGCCATGCAGAGATCGGTCTCCGGCGAGCCAATCTTCTGGGGTGCCATCACCTGGCCCCCTTCTGGCACGGTGAGCAGCGCCTTGCCGTTCTTGTTCTTGCCAATCAGGTCGTCATATTTGCAGACGAAGCCGTAACCGGCGTCGCTGGCGATGAGGTACGGCTCCCCTTCGTTGCCCATCACCAGATGGCGTACCTCTTCCCCCGCCCCCAGCGCGAAGCGACCGGTGAGCGGCTCCCCCTGACTGCGGGCGGAGGGCAGGGTGTGCGCCTCCAGGGAATAGGTGCGGCCCAGGCTGGAGAGGAACACAGCCTGCTGGTTGCTGCGCCCGCAGGCGTGGGCCAGATAGCCATCCCCCGCCTTGTAGGAGAGCCCGGCCACGTCCACGTCGTGGCCCTTGGCGGCACGCACCCAGCCCTTGTCAGACAGGATCACTGTCACCGGCTCGCTCGGGGTCAGCTCCTTCTCGGTCAGGGCCACGGCGGTGGCGCGCTCCACCAGGGGGGTGCGGCGATCGTCGCCGTACTTCTCGGCATCCGCCAAGAGCTCTTTCTTGAGCAGGGTGTTGAGGCGACGCTCAGAGCCCAAAATGAGTTCCAGCTTGTCGCGCTCCTCGGCCAGCTCTTCCTGCTCGGCACGCAGCTTGAACTCTTCGAGCTTGGCCAGATGGCGTAGTTTGAGCTCGAGGATCGCCTCGGCCTGGGTCTCGCTGATGTTGAAGCGCTCCACCATCACCTTGCCCGGCTCATCCTCGGTGCGGATGATCTCGATCACCTCGTCGATGTTGAGGTAGGCGACCAGCAAGCCTTCGAGGATGTGCAGGCGAGCCAGCACCTTGTCGAGGCGGAACTGCAGACGGCGGCGCACCGTCTCGCGGCGGAAGACGATCCACTCGGAGAGGATCATCTTGAGGGTCTTCACCTGGGGTCTGTTGTCGAGGCCAAGGATGTTGAGGTTGACCCTGTAGTTCTTCTCCAGATCCGTGGTGGCGAACAGGTGGGCCATCAGCCCCTCCACATCCACCCGGTTGGAGCGCGGCACTATGACCAGACGGGTCGGGTTCTCGTGGTCCGATTCATCGCGCAGGTCGGTGACCATGGGCAGCTTTTTGGCCACCATCTGGGCGGCGATCTGCTCCATGATCTTGGCGCCGGACGCCTGATGGGGCAGCGCCGTGATGACGATATCGCCATCCTCCTCGCTCCAGACCGCCCGCTGCTTGATGGAGCCCTTGCCGGTCTCGTAGATTTTGCGGATGTCGTCACGCGGGGTGATGATCTCGGCGTTGGTCGGGTAGTCCGGCCCCTGAATGTGCGTCATCAGCACATCCAGCCCCGCATTGGGGTTGTCCAGCAGCTCGGCACAGGCAAGGGCCACTTCCCGCGCGTTGTGGGGCGGGATGTCGGTCGCCATCCCCACCGCGATACCGGTCACCCCGTTGAGCAGGATGTGCGGCAGGCGGGCAGGCAGCACCACCGGCTCCTTCATGGTGCCGTCGAAGTTCGGCGTCCACTCCACAGTGCCCTGGCCCAATTCCGAGAGCAGCAGCTCGGAGAAGCGCGACAGCCGCGCCTCGGTATAACGCATGGCGGCGAAGGATTTGGGATCGTCCGGCGCCCCCCAGTTGCCCTGACCGTCCACCAGCGGGTAGCGGTAGGAGAAGGGCTGGGCCATCAGCACCATGGCTTCATAACAGGCGCTGTCGCCGTGGGGGTGGTATTTACCCAGCACGTCACCCACGGTACGGGCGGACTTCTTGTGCTTGGAGAGCGCCGACAGCCCCAGCTCGCTCATGGCGTAGATGATGCGCCGCTGCACGGGCTTGAGGCCGTCGCCGATATGGGGCAGGGCCCGGTCCATGATGACGTACATGGAGTAGTTCAAGTAAGCCTGCTCGGTGAAGGCGCGCATGGGCTGGCGCTCTACCCCGTCCAGACTGAGCTCGATAGCATCACTCATATGTTTTTCTCTTGCTATGGCGCTCCCCTGGAGGGCACGCCTGGAATGCGGGTCGGCAGCTAACCGACGGCTTAGATGATGGCAAGGTTGCCCTTCTCCTCTAACCATTCACGGCGATCCGGGGCGCGCTTCTTGGCCAGCAGCATGTCCATCAGCTGCAGGGTCTCGTCCCCCTCCTCCAGCTCGCCCATGGTGAGCTGCACCAGGCGGCGGGTGTTGGGATCCATGGTGGTCTCCCGCAGCTGTTTCGGGTTCATCTCGCCCAGACCCTTGAATCGGGTCACCATCACCTTGCCCTTCTTCTTCTCCGCCTCGACCCGCTGCAGCACGCCGTTCTTCTCGTCCTCGTCGAGGGCATAGAAGACCTCCTTGCCGATGTCGATCCGATAGAGCGGCGGCATGGCCACATAGACGTGGCCCTTGTTGACCAGGGTGCGGAAGTGCTTCACGAAGAGGGCACACAGCAGGGTGGCAATGTGCAGACCGTCCGAGTCCGCATCCGCGAGTATGCACACCTTGCCGTAGCGCAGGCCGCTGAGATCCTCGGAGTCGGGATCCAGGCCGATGGCCACAGAGATGTCGTGCACTTCCTGGGAGGCGAGCACCTGACCGGCCTCCACCTCCCAGGTGTTCAGGATCTTGCCGCGCAGCGGCATGATGGCCTGAAACTCGCGATCCCGCGCCTGCTTGGCGCTGCCGCCCGCGGAGTCACCCTCCACCAGGAACAATTCCCCCTGCATGGGGTCGGCGCAGTTGCAGTCGGTGAGCTTGCCGGGCAGGGCCGGGCCCTGGGTTATCTTCTTGCGCACCACCGTCTTGGCGGCGCGCATCCGGCGCTGGGCGCTGGAGATGCAGATCTCGGCTATCTGCTCCGCCAGCTCGGTGTTGCTGTTCAGGTAGAGGCTGAAGGCATCCTTCACCACCCCCGACACGAAGGCCGAGCTCTGGCGGGACGACAGCCGCTCCTTGGTCTGACCGGCGAACTGGGGATCCTGCATCTTGACCGAGAGGATGTAGGCGCAGCGATCCCAGATGTCTTCCGGGGTCAGCTTGACCCCGCGCGGCAAGAGGTTGCGGAACTCGCAGAACTCGCGCATGGCGTCGAGCAACCCCTGGCGCAGGCCGTTGACGTGGGTGCCGCCGAGGGCCGTGGGAATGAGGTTCACATAGGATTCGGCGAGGCATTCGCCCCCTTCCGGCAGCCAGCACAGGGCCCAGTCCACCGCGGATTGATCCGTGCTGAAGGCGCCGACGAAGGGCTGCTCCGGCAGGCAGGTGAACTGCTTGACCGCATCGATGAGGTAATCCTTGAGGCCATCTTCGTAGCACCACTCAAGCCGGATGCCGGTGTTCTTGTCGAGGAACTTGATGGTGAGGCCGGGGCAGAGCACGGCCTTGGCCTTGAGCAGGTGCTCGAGCTTGGAGACCGAGAAGCGCGGGGAGTCGAAGTAGCTTGCCTGCGGCCAGAAGCGCACCCGGGTGCCTGTGTTGCGGCGCCCGCAAGTGCCTGTGATGGTCAGCTCCTGTACCTTGTCGCCACGCTCGAAGGCGATGTCATAGACCTGGCCGTCCCGGCGTACCGTCACCTCGACCCGATCGGAGAGGGCGTTCACCACAGAGATGCCCACCCCGTGCAGACCGCCGGAGAACTGGTAGTTCTTGTTGGAGAACTTGCCCCCCGCGTGCAGCTTGCAGAGGATCAGCTCCACACCGGATACCCCTTCCTCCGGGTGTATGTCGACCGGCATGCCACGACCGTCGTCGATCACCTCGAGAGACTGGTCCTCGTGCAGGATCACCTCCAGGGTGCGGGCATGGCCCGCCAGCGCCTCGTCGACGCTGTTGTCGATGACCTCCTGGCCGAGGTGATTGGGCCGGGTGGTGTCTGTGTACATGCCGGGGCGGCGACGCACCGGTTCGAGGCCATTGAGGACCTCAATGGCATCCGCATTGTATTGAGTGGACATGGAGGGCCTTGCGAATTGACGTTTGGAGGGAATCTTACTCGCTGGGAGGGCCTTGGACAAATAGGGCGGTGGCAAAGGGTGATCCAGAGAGGCGATGGCCCTGCGGGATCAGGCGGATGCCTGGGCAGAGGGCTGTGCCTGCAACAAGGACGAGCGGGATCAGGCGGGTGCCAGTGCCGAAGGCTGTGCCTGCAACAAGGACGAGCGGGATCAGGCGGGTGCCAGTGCCGAAGGCTGTGCCTGCAACAAGGACGAGCGGGATCAGGCGGGTGCCAGTGCCGAAGGCTGTGCCTGCAACAGGGGGGATAGGGAGCAATGGAGTCGCCACACCAGGCCCGCCAGCTCCCGGGCCGAGGGCTCGGGGTGATCGGCCAGGCCACGACTGATGCGATCCAGCTCGCCCAGGGTCTGATGGAGGGAGCTGTGCTGCACCCCCTGCTCGGTGAGGATCCCCTCCAGACAGCGCACGCAGGCGTCCCGCACCAGATGGAGTGCCGGCTCCCTGCCCCGCCACTGGCGCAGTTGCCAGACGATGTGGCTGCAGTTGAGCAGCACCACGCCCCAACGCAGCACCCAGAGCCGAGCCCCCAGATCCTGCCCCTGCCCGAGCTGGCTGATGCAGTGATAGATGAGGGATTCAAACTGGCTCTCGCTCTGCCGGGGCCTGGCGGCCAGCTGATCGATGAAGTGGCGGCGCAGGGAGCGGATGAGGCGGCGGCTCTTGCGCCTGTCCGAGCTGGGTCTGAGGATCTGGAACGCCAGCCCCGCCACCATGACCCCCAGCACCTTGCCAATGCTGTCGTTGACGAAGGCCTGATAGTCGTAGCTCGGCGGGTTGGTGATGGCGAGGAAGGAGCCGAGCAGCACGATGAGCTGGCCCCAGAGCGCCGCCGACGCGGGGCGCTGCAACTTGATCAGTTGCATGGTGATGAGCGCCGGGAACAGCAGGGCGCAGAACAGCCAGAAGTCGTCGATGCGGATCATCAGGCCGAACTTGACCGCGAAGCAGACCAGACTCAGCAGCAGGATGGCCTGCAGCATGGTCTGGGTCCCCTTGGTCGGCGTCGGGGTGGCCGAGTAGAGCACGCAGCAGATGGAGAGCAGGGTCAGGGCCGAGGCGCCCGACTCCCACTGGGTGTTGATCCAGAAGGCGCAGCCCAGCACCACGCAGAGGAAGGTGCGACCGCCGTTGTAGGCCGCCTCGACGCTGTCGTTGTAGCGGGTGAGCGAGCTGTGGCGCGGCGGCGCGGGCCACTCTTGGCCGTCATAGGGCGCCAGCCGGCCGAGCCAGCGCTGGCACTCCAGATAGCTCCAGCAGAAATGGCGCAGGCGCAGCCAGAAGGTGCGGCGGCGAAAGTCGCTGCCCGACTCGGCCACGAAGGGGGCCAGCAGGCGAGCGATGCGGTATTTGTCGCAATCGGGCTCGCCCAGCGCGCGGATCACCGAGCCCAGCAGGGGCGTCAGCCCGTCCGGCGGCTGCGGCCAGTGTTGCAGCATGCGGCGCACCCCGGAGATCAGGCTGACCATCCGCAACTGGCGGTGCAGCAGGAAGTTGAGCAAGCGGTTGTGGCGGCGCAGGCGGTGGTGACTCCACACCGCCTGAATGCGCAGCACGTTCATGGTGAGGATCTGGCCGATGATCCCCTCGTGGGCGCCGCGCACATCGGCTCCCGCCTCCCCCAGCCAGAGCAGCTGGGCATGCTCCCGCAGCCGGGCCTGGCTCTTGCCAAGGGACGCCAGCAGGGTCTCGCCATCCGAGAGGCTCGGCAGGATCATCATCATCAGGCCGCCGCAGAGGATGCCCACTATCACCTCGCTCACCCTGGCCTGGGCGATGTCGAAGATGTGCTCCGCCTCGGTCACGTTGACGCAGGAGAAGGCGATGATGGCCGCGGTGTAGCCCGCCAGGGCGAAGGCGTAGGAGACGTTGTTCTGATGGTGGTTGGAGATGCAGGTGCAAAGGCCGAGCCAGAGCGCGATGAGGAAGCTGAACAGCCAGGGATCGCTGATGCCAAGGCCGGTGATCATCACGGCCGCCATGGCGCCGATGAGGCTGCCCACCACCCGCCCCAGGCTCTTGCTGATGACGCCGCCGACAGTGGGGAAGCTCACCACGGCGGCGGAGGTCATGGCCCAGTAGGGGGCATCCAGTTGCAGCACGAAGGCCAGCCAGAGCGACAGGCACATGGCCAGGCTGTTGCGCAGGGCGTAGCGCCACTGGCCCTCATTGGCCTGGCCCCAGGGTGTCTGGCGCCAGCGTCCCCGGCCTGCCACCCTATTCCCCTATGGTGATGGTGCAGGTGGTGCCCGCGATCAGGGCAAGCCCGGGCGGTACTTCCAGCAGCTTGATCCGCACCGGCACCCGCTGGGCCAGCCGCACCCAGGGCACGTTCGGCTTGACGTCGAGCAGCAGCCCCTCGTTCCCCTCCAGGCTCTGATCGTGAATGGCGCGCCCTATGCTCTCCACCTCCCCCTTGAGCGCCTGCTCCCCGCTGTAGAGCACCATGCGCGCCGGCTTGCCCGGCGCTATGTGCCCGAGCTTGGTCTCTTCGAAATAGCCCTGCACGTAGAAGGAGTGGATGTCGACCAAAGCCACCAGGGGCACCCCGGCGCTGGCGTAGTTGCCGACCCTGGCCTGCAGGTTGGTGATGTAGCCGTCGCTGGCGGCGTGCACCTCGGTTCGCGCGAGCGACCATCTGGCCTGCTCCAGATTGGCCTGGGCCACCTGATAGGCCGCCTTCATCGCCTGGGCATTGAGCCTGGACTCGTCGACCGCCTCGGCGGAGATGACGGTGCGGGACAGCCCCTGGCGACGCCTGGCCTCGTGCTCCGCCTTGTCGAGATCCGACTTCGCCTTGGCCAGGGCCGCGTTGGCGTTGTCCAGGGCAATCCGGTAGGGCACGGGATCCAGGCTGAAGAGGACGTCCCCCTTCTTCACCAGCTGGTTGTCCTTGATCCAGATGCTGACTATCTTGCCCGACACCTCGGGGGTGATGCTGACCAGCTCGGCCCGCACCTTGCCATCCCGGGTCCAGGGGCCCTGCATGTAGTAGTTCCACAGCCACCAGAGCGACACCAGCGCCAGGGCGCAGACCAGCAGGGTGGAGAAGTATTTGAGGGTTGCCAGGGGTGATTTAGCCATGTAGCAGTATCCAGAGTGCGCCACTGACGGCGAGGATAAACAGGGAGAGATCCATCAGCAGGGGGTGCCAGACCTCCCCGCCGTAGAGCCAGTCCCGCAGCAGGTGGTGCACCGGCAACCAGCCGAGCAGGCCGAGCAGCACCGCCTTGAACAGGGGCGGAAAGTAGAGCGAGGCCCCCAGGATCAGATCCGGCAGCGCTGAAGCAGTCGTCACGGGCAGGCTCCCGGTTGGCAAGAGGAGAAGAGTGGCAATGGCCCGCCAGAGGGCAGGCAGACCAAGGTTAACACAGCCATTTCGGCGGCTACAGAAGCAGATGGCCCCCTGGTCTCATTCCGCCCTGTCGGCCGGGTGGTTGATGCCGTCCCGCAGCGGCACCTCCGCCAGCTCGAATGGATTGACCCCCTCGAGGCAGGCGAGGTTGTAGCCATACTCGGCCGGATTGGAGCGGCGCTGGTGGTGGGTGTAGATGCCGCAGACCCCGCAGAAGTAGTGCTTCGCGGTGCGGGTGTTGAACTGGTAGCAGCGCAGTGCCTCCTCCCCCTGCAGGATGCGGATGCCGGAGAGCGGCACCGAGGCGACTATGGCCCCCCGCCGCCTACAGAGGGAGCAGTCGCAGCGGCGGGGATCCACCACGCCGTCCGGCAGACTGAGCTCCAGCACCACGGCGCCGCAGTGGCAGCTGGCCCTGTGTTTCGCCTGAATGGGGGTATTGCCGATTTGTTTGATCATGTGGCCTCCTTGCCGCCGGGCCCAGCGTCCCGGGTGTGTCAGTCGAACAGGGTGTGGCGCCGCCCCTGCCCCACATGGTCGTGCAGGCTGCGCAGCTGGGACTCGACAATCCGGTGGCGGGAGAGCTCGGGCAGGGCGTCGATGGGGAAATAGGCCGCCCCCCGGGTCTCGTCAGTCTCGGTGAGCAGCGATCCGCCCGTCACCTCGCACAGGAAGAAGGCCTTGTGGGCATGGGGCAGTTGCGGGGGATGGGGGTGCTTGAGCTTGTCGAACAGGGCCAGCAGCTGCACCGCACGGCACTCCAGACCTGTCTCCTCCACCACCTCGCGCACCACGGCGCCCGCCGGCGAGTCGCCGATATCGCACCAGCCCCCAGGCAGGGTCCAGAGCCCATCGCTGCGCTCCTGCACCAGCAGGAGATGACCGTCATCGTTTTGAATAAGGGCCCGCACATCCAGCTTGGGGGTGGGGTAGCCGTCATCCAGGGCGATCCACGAGGCGATGGCCTCGGGCGCCAGCTCGCTCTGGCTGGCAATCAGGGCAACCGTGGCCGCCCTGAGCGCCTCGAAGCGGGCGATATCGAAGGGATCCTGGGAGTAGGTGAGCCCGGCCTGGGCCGTGGCCAGCACCTGTTCCAGAAAGGCGGCCAACGGCGGTTGCACGGCTAGAGCCCGAGGAAACGAATGATCTGGGCCGGATAGCGCTCGAAGCCGACGAAGGCGTGGTTACCGCCGCACTCCAGGGAGAGGCGGGCAAACGCGTATTCCCTCAATGCCTTGCGATAGTCGAGCACCTCATCCTCCTGCTGCTGCAGGATCCAGAGCCGCTCGGGGGCGCGCACCGGCACCGCCAGCGCCCGCAGCTCGTCCATGTGGGTCGGCAGCAGCTCGTAGCGCTCGTCGGTATAGGGGTTGACCTGGGGGCCCAGGTAGTCGCAGAGCAGCTCGTGAGGACGCACCGCCGGGTTGATCAGCGCCGCGCGGCAGCCATGCAGCTCGCTCACCCGGGTCGCCATAAAACCGCCGAGGGAGCTGCCCACGGCACCTAGCCTGAGCCGGCCATCATGGCGAGCCCTGGCCTCGGCAATGACGCCCTCGATGGCTTCCCAGGCCGCCGCCGGGGTATTGGGCTGGGCCGGGATGAGCACTTCGATGTCGGGCCTGTGCTCGGCCACCCAGGCCGCCATCTGCTGCGCCTTGGCCGAGCCGGGGGATGAATTGAAACCATGCAGATACAGAAGAACGGGCTTCATGGCAACGCCTCAGTAACCGGTGGCATCGGGGTCGGGCACGAACTGCCCCACCGGCAGCCGCCACACCTGGCTGGCAATGCGGCCATCCGGATGCAGGGTGAGATAACGCCAGCCCGGGCCGGATTCGTCCAGGGCGAAACCGTCGGAGAGCGGCTTGAACTGGATGCAGGTGGAGGGGCTGGCGATCAGCCTCACCCCGCGGTGCACCTCGTCAAACTCCTGATGCACATGGCCGAACAGAATGGTTTTCTGCTGCGGGTGGCGGGCCAGCACGGCGAAGAGATCGTCGGCATTCTTGAGATTGTGCTGATCCAGCCAGGCGCAGCCCACCGGCACCGCCTGATGGTGCAGGGCGATGAGGGCGTGACGCTCGGGATGCTGGCGCAGGGCGCTGTCCAGCGCCGCCAGCTGGTGATCGCCGAGCACCCCATGGGGTTTGCCGCGCACCTGGGTATCGAGCAGGATCACCTGCCAGTGCTCCCCCACCAGCTGCTTGGCCTCGCTGATCCCGGCGGCATGCAGGTATTCGGTCATCAGGGGGCCGTCATCGTGGTTGCCGGGCAACCAGTAGATGGGGCGCGCCAGCGGGGCCATCATGGAGGCGAACCGCTGATAGGATTCCGGGCTGTGATCCTGGGAGAGATCCCCGGTGGCGAGGATCAGATCGAACGGATGCGCGTTGGCATGCACCTGCTCCAGCACGGCGGCCAGGCTCTCTGCGGTTCGCACGGCCAGCAGTCGTCCCTCGGCACTGGCGAAGAGATGGGTATCGGTAATCTGTAACAGGCGCACACTGCCGTCCGGCGCCTGAGGTAGCTCTGTTTCCAAAATCACGCTTCTTTTTTATGGGTTCGACTAGAGGATGTTGATCAGGCTGGTGCCATGTTTGAGACAAAATCTTAGCCAATCGGCCAGGAATAGATTTACCTGCTCTTTTTCATCCCTGTGGTGCATTTTTTTATTGGGATAATCATAACGTGGTTGCAACATTGAAATCTGTTGCGCCGCACACACTTCCGCCATCCGCACGTCGTGATACAAACGAATCTCGATGCAAGCCTGCAAGTAGCTCGGCAACTCGGGATTGTGCTGGGCCAGGATCACCTGGCTGGTGAAGCGGCTCTCTTCGCTGACGGTGAGCTGGAACTGCAGGCCGTTGCCCACCTGATAGCGGCGCTCCGCCCCCACGCTGCCGCCGGGGGGCAGCAACTTCATCAAGGCCATGTAGTTGACCTCGCAGGTGCGCTGCAAGGAGATCAAGTCAGGCACATAGCGCTTCATCGGGCTCTGGACTAATGGCATATCGCAACTCCATCAATCAACACCCGTGAGTAATTAACCTCGCAGGTGCGCTGCAAGGAGATCAAGTCAGGCAGATGGCGCCTGGCGTGAACGAGCACCACCTCAGCGCCCCGCCAGCCAGCGGGCCTGCAGCTCGCCATGATTGAGGGCCAGCCATTGCAGGGCGATGACGGAGGCGGCATTGTCGATGCGCCCCTCTTTGAGCCAGGCGTAAGCCTGCTCGCGGCTCACCACATGGACCCGGATGTCTTCACCCTCTTCCGCCAGACCGTGGATCCCCGCCGCCCGGCTGGCATCCACCTCCCCCACATAGACCTCGATCCGCTCTGTGCTGCCACCCGGGCTCACCAGGTAGCTGATGGCATGCTCGCAGCGCCCCACCTCGATGCCCGCCTCTTCCACCGCCTCGCGGCGCACCACGGCTTCGGCGGTCTCCCCTTCATCTATGATGCCGGCCACCAGCTCCAGCAGCCAGGGCGTGGGGCTGGTCTCGATGGCACCGATGCGGAACTGCTCCACCAGCACTATCTGGTCCAGCACGGGATCATAAGGCAGCAGCGCGGCCGCATGGCCCCGCTCGAACAGCTCGCGGACTATGGGCTCATTCCAGCCACCGGCAAATAACCTGTGTTGCAGGCGATAGACGTTCACTTTGAAAAAGCCGTTGTATCCAGATGATTTATCGATGATTTTCACATCATCACCGGAATAGTGACTGGTTTGAGGCAAGGCTTGCTGTGACATACGAGACTCCTACCAGCTTGACTTGGCTTGGTTTGACCATAATATTCGGGGGCATGAATGAACATTCATTCACTCGCTCTCGCCGACGATGAGGGATGGATTTTAGCAGCCACAGGACATTTGGCTAGGCGCGTTGCCGAGAAAACTCGCCCTGACTCTTGACGTTCCTGTCGCAGGAAAAGAGACAGTTCGCAATGAAATCTGCTTGTAGTAGAGTGGTTAAGCTGAAATCAAGCTTGGTCGGTGACAATCCCCTCCTTCATCCAGCGGACAGCTTTGGGTTGATAAATAAGGTTAAAAATATCATATGAAAAGAACACTCTTGTCAGTCATGGTGATGCTGGGTGTGAGCAGTGCCGCTCATGCCGAAGACCTGCTCGAAATCTACCAGCAAGCCCAGATCAAGGATACCCAGCTGCTGGAATCCAAGGCCAAGCGGGACCAAGCCTTCGAGAAGATCAACGAATCCCGCGCCGCCCTCTTGCCACAGATCAATCTGGGTGCCGGCCTGAACTACCTGCAGAACAAGGACGATACCCAGACCAACACGGGCGCCACCGGCTCGGTGACCCTGGATCAGTCCATCTACCGTCGCAGCAACTGGGTCAACCTGGACCTGACCGAGAAGAGCGCCACCCAGTCCGACGTGGCCTACAACCTCGAGTACCAGAACCTGATGCTGCGTACCGCCCAGGCCTACTTCGACGTGCTCAAGGCGATGGACACCCTGGAGTTCGTGCGTGCCAACAAGACCGCGGTAGAGCGTCAGCTGGAACAGACCCAGCAGCGCTTCGAAGTGGGCCTGACCGCCATCACCGACGTGCATGAAGCCGAGGCCGAGCGCGATCAGGCGCTGGCAGACGAGATCAATGCCGAGAACACCCTGGACAACAGCTACGAGAGCCTGCGCGAGCTGACCGGCATCGATCATCGCCAGCTGGATGTGCTCAACACCGAGCGTTTCGCCCCGCAGAAGACCCCGTTCAACTCCGACAAGTGGCTGGAGCTGGCACTGGACAAGAACCTTGAGCTGCACAGCGCCCGCATTGGCAAGGACATCGCCAAGGAGCAGATCGATCTGGCCAAGACGGGCCACGAGCCGACCCTGGATCTGGGCGCCGGCCTCACCGCCGGTTACAACGACTACAAGGACGAGATCCGCAACCCCGAGAGCAACAGCAATCAGGGCAATGTCGGCCTGAACTTCAACCTGCCGCTCTACACCGGGGGCGCCACCACCTCCCAGGTCAAGCAGGCCCAGTTCAACTACGTGGCCGCCAGCGAGCAGCTGGAGCGCAGCTTCCGCTCGGTGCAGAGCACGGTGCGTTCTTCCTACAACAACGTGAACGCCAGCATCGGCTCGGTGCGCGCCTACAGCCAGTCCGTCATCTCCGCCGACAGCGCCCTGAAGGCGACCGAGGCCGGCTATGAAGTGGGTACCCGGACCATAGTCGACGTGCTGGACGCCACCCGCAAGCTGTACCAGGCCAAGCAGAAACTCTCCGAGGCCCGCTACAACTACATCCTCAGCATCCTCTCTCTCAAGCAGGCCGCCGGCATACTGGAGCAGAAGGATCTGGAAGACGTGAACCAGGGCCTGATGCCCGCCGCCCAGGTGACGACCAAGTCCTGAGCCAAATTCACGGCATGAAAAAAGGCGACCTTGTGGTCGCCTTTTTGCTGCCTGCTTGCCCCTCGCCAGGGCGAGTGATCAGGCACCTCCGGCCGAGGCCGGAGGTGCTCAGCCGCGCTCGCGTATGGTCTTGATGATCTCGCTGGTGGAGCAGCCGTCCTCGAAGTTCAGCACCCGCACCTCGCCGCCGTTGGCGGTCACTTCGGCATAGCCGGCGATCTCTTCGGGCTTGTAGTCGCCCCCCTTGACCAAGAGGTCTGGCAGGATCTCGGCGATCAGTCGCTGGGGCGTGTCCTCACCGAAGGGCACCACCCAGTCCACGGCACCCAGGGCCGCCAGCACCGTCATGCGGCGCTCGGTCGGGTTGACCGGACGACCCGGCCCCTTGAGGCGGCGCACGGACTCATCAGTGTTCACCGCGACTATCAGCCGATCCCCCAACTTGCCGGCATTGGCCAGGTAGGAGACGTGGCCCGCGTGCAGGATGTCGAAACAGCCGTTGGTCATCACCACCTTCTCGCCGCGCAGGCGGGCGGCCTGCACGGCCACCTTGAGCTGGGCCTCGGACATGACGCCAAAGCCGGTCTCCTGCTCGGTGTAGAGGGCGTTGGCCAGCTCCACCGGGCTCACGGTGGAGGTACCCAGCTTGCCCACCACTATGCCGGCGGCTGTGTTGGCCAGGGCGCAGGCCTCGTCCAGGCTCATGCCGGCGGCCAGGGAGGTGGCCAGGGTGGAGATGACGGTATCGCCGGCACCGGTCACGTCATAGACTTCGTGAGCCTGGGCCGGCAGGTGCAGCTCGGGCTGTCCTTCGCGGATCAGGGTCATGCCGTTCTCGGAACGGGTCACCAGCAGGGCGTCCAGCTCGAAGCGCTTGACCAGCTCCAGCCCCTTGGCGACCAGCTCCTCTTCGCTCTTCACCTTGCCCACCACGGCCTCGAATTCGGACATGTTGGGGGTCAGCAGGGTGGCGCCGCGATACTTCTCGAAATCCGTCCCCTTGGGATCCACCAGCACCGGGATGCCGGCGGCGCGGGCGCGGGCAATCATGCCAGGCACGTCGTTCAAGGCGCCCTTGCCGTAGTCGGAGAGGATCATCACGTCGGCCCCTGGCAGCGCCTGCTCCACCTTGCCCATCAGCAGGCTGGCGTCCACGTCGTGGAAGGCCTCTTCGAAATCGAGGCGCAGCAGTTGCTGGTTGCGGGACAGCACCCGCAGCTTGGTGATGGTCGGGTAGTCGGTCAGACGAACGAAATCACAGGCGACCTTGACCCCTGCCATCTGGCCGGCCAGGGCATCGGCGGCCTCATCCTGACCGGTCAGCCCGAGCAACACGGCCTGGGCACCCAGGGCGGCGGAGTTCAGGGCCACGTTGGCGGCGCCACCCGGGCGCTCCTCGATGTGCTCGACCTTGACCACGGGCACCGGCGCCTCGGGGGAGATCCGGCCGGTGGGGCCATGCCAATAGCGATCCAACATGACATCGCCAACGACCAGAACGCGGGCTTTCTCAAACTCGGGCAGGGTGATTTTCATCTGTATCGGCTCTCAAAACCTGAAAATTTCAGCGGGCGATTTTATCACACTCTTTTCCGGGACGTGAAAAAAGCACTGCCATGCCCGCCATGGCACTCCCCACCCGACCCCTCTGACCAGGTGATGGCGATTCGCACCCGCCCCCGTTTTTCGGATAGAATCCCCAGATTGCGAGTGACAGCCTGTCCACGGGCACCGATCTCCCCGTGTCGGCTGGGCTCCCTCCCTTGCCTTTGTGAACAAGAGACTCTTCATGGCCCAAGAACATGCTCCCCGCCTCGAACCCCGTCTGTTCCATCCCCGTTACTGGGGCAGCTGGTTCGGTCTGTGCCTGCTCTGGCTGCTGGTGCTGCTGCCCTGGCGCAGCCAGATGTGGCTGGGTCGCCAGCTCGGCACCCTGGCCCGCAAGGTATTGAAATCCCGCGTCAAGATTGCCCGCCGCAACCTGGAGCTGGCGATGCCCGAGCTCAGCCGGGATCAGCGGGAAACCCTGCTCAAACAGAACTTCGAGAGCGTGGGCTGCGCCATCTTCGAGGTGGGCATGGCCTGGTTCTGGCCAGACTGGCGGATGCGCCGCCTGATGAAGGTGGAAGGGGAAGAGCATGTCATCGACGCCATCGAAAAGGGTCAGGGCATGCTGCTGCTCTCCTGCCACTTCCTCACCCTTGAGCTCAACGCCCGCTGCTTCGGCCTGGTGCGGCCCGGGGTCGGCGTCTATCGCCCCAACACCAATCCGGTGCTGGAGTATGCCCAGTACCACGGTCGCTGCGCCTCCAACAAGTACCTGGTGGACCGCATGGACGTGAAGGGGATGATCAAGGCGCTGCGCAACGGCGACGCCCTCTGGTACGCGCCGGATCACGACTACGGCAGCCACGCCAGCGTCTTCGTGCCCTACTTCGCGGTGGAGCAGGCGGCCACCATCACGGGCACCGCCACCCTGGCCAGGGTCAAGAACACCGTCACCCTGCCCTGCTACAACATCCGCACCAATGAGGGCTACACCCTGCATATAGGGGCGCCGCTGGAAGGCTACCCGAGCGGTGACGACCTGGCCGATGCCACCCGCGCCAACCGCGAGATTGAAGCCGCCGTGCGCCGTGCCCCCGAGCAGTACATGTGGCTGCATCGCCGCTTCAAGACCCGTCCCAACCCGGAGGATCCGGGTTTCTACTAAGCCCGTCCCCACGAAAAAGCCCTCGCACTGCGAGGGCTTTTTGTTGTCTGCCCGAGGCTGCCTTACTGGCGGATCAGGCGGTAGATGGCGTAGCCGGGATGCTTGGCGTCACTCATCGGCAGGGTGGACTGGTACGCCAGATCCGCCCCCGCCAGAGCCTTGGCCTCCTCACCCGGGGAGGAGTAGAGCCGCACGTCAACGCCTGCGGGCAGCGCCTTCATGTGCCAGTTGTTGTTGGCCGCTGGGCTGAAGCCCGCCGGATTGGCAGCAGACTGGGACTTGAGGTACTGGGCGATGATCTCCCGCGTCTCGAAGGGATCTTCGTGCACTATGTTGCTGCCGTCGATGCCCGGGAAGTGACCGCCGCCGCTGGCGCGGTAGTTGTTGGTCACCACGTAGAACTTCTGGGCCGGATCCATGGGCTGGCCGTTGAAGGTGAGGCCGCTGATGCGCTGACCGTCGCTGACCTTGAGCCCCTCCTTGCTGTAACGGGCCGGCTGGGTGATGTCCACCTCGTAGCTCACCCCGTCAATCACGTCGAAGTTGTAGGTGGGGAAGCTCTCGTTCACCAGCCACTGCACCTCTGTCTTGCCGGTGTCTATGCGGTTGAACTGGCCAGCACTCATCTCCAGCCACTCCTTGACGGTGGCCCCGTTCACCTCGACCACCTGCAGGGTGTTCGGATAGATGTAGAGGTCGGAGACGTTGCGCAGGGAGATGTCCCCCTGGGCCACATAGGTGAAGTCATTGATGCCGTTGCGACCGCCACGGAAGGGGGCCGCCACCGACAGGATCGGGTAGGGCTCCTTGAGCAGACCGTCTTTTTGCAGCTGCTCGGCGTGCTGACGCTGGGCATCGCTCACCAGTTGCACCGAGGGGTCATCCTGCACCAGGGCGAAGAAGCTGTGGATGGGAGAGGTGATCTTGCCTAGCGGCTCATCCAGCCACTGGTTGGTGGCGTCGTGATCCGCCTGCACCAGGTCCACCACCCGCTGATCCACGGCGCTGCCCTCGCTGGAGTCGATCTTGCGCAGGCTGGCCTGACTCTGCTTCACCTGCCACTTGCCGTCCACCTGTTCCAGCTTGAGGTCTATGATGCCGAGGTGATTGCCCCAGTAGCCGGGCATCACGGTCGGAATACCGCTCAGGGTGCCGGCCTGGTTGTCCACCTCGGGCAGGTCAGGGAAGTCGCCGGGGAAGTTCTTGTGGGCATGGCCCAGCATCAGGGCATCTATCCCCTTCACCTTGGCCAGGTGCCAGGCGGAGTTCTCCATCATGGCCTCGTAGCTGTTGGCATTGATGCCGGTGTGGGCCACCACCACCACCAGATCGGCCCCCTTGGCGCGCAGCTCGGGCACATAGTGGTTGGCGGTCTCGACCATGTCGGCCACCACCACCTTGCCTTCCAGATGGCGCTTGTCCCACTGCAGCACCTGGGGCGGCGTCAGACCCAGGATGCCGACCCTGACGGTCTGTGACTGGCCCTTGTCATCCGTTACCTGGCGCTCCAGCAGCAGATAGGGGGTGAACTTGTTGCCGCTCCAGTCGATTTGCCCCTTGGCGTCGCGCTTGAAGGCGCCCGCCTCGAACACGTTGGCGTTCACATAGGGGAACTCGGCCCCCGCCAGCACCTTGCCGAGGTAATCCAGGCCGTAGTTGAACTCGTGGTTGCCGAGGTTGCCCGCGTCATAACCCAGCTCGTTCATCGCCTTGAACACCGGGTGGGCCTGCTTCTCGAGGTAGCCGGCACCGGACTGCTCGAAGATGTAGTCCGCCAGCGGCGTGCCCTGGATCAGGTCACCGTTGTCGAGCAGCAGGTTGTTGGGGTTCTCGGCGCGGGCGGCGCGGATCAACAGGGCGGTACGGGAGAGGCCGAACTTGCGATCCTCCTTGTTCTGGTAGTAGTCATACCCCAGCACGTTGGAGTGGATGTCGGAGGTCTGGATCAGGCGCAGGGAGACTGTCCCCGGCTGCGCCTTGCTGTCATTTTCATTGCTGCAGGCAGTCAGCAGCACGATGGCGGCGATTGCCCCCAGCTTCATGGAGTTATTCACTGTCTTTTCCCTTTTATTATGAGTAACGCTTTACCAGCGGCGGGAATTTAACAGACGAATATGTCAGCAGATGACACCGGGACTCATTTTTATGAAGCCCGGCACAAAAATAGCCTTATGAGGCCAGCAGAGCCCCGCTGGCCAGCTTGACCGCCAGCACCAGCATTATGATACCAACAACCATATCAATGACTTGCTGCACCCTGCTCCGGGCAAGCCAGGGAGAAAGCGCCGCCGCCCCGACCGCCAGTCCGTAAAACCACACCAGGGAGGCCAGCATGGCCCCTGCGGCGAAGGCGGGCCGCAACTCCTCGGCAAACTGGCTGCCGAAGGAGCCGAGCAGCATCAGGGTATCCAGATAGACATGGGGGTTGAGCAGGGTCACCCCTAGCGTCATGGCCAGCACGCTCTTGACCCCCATCAGCTGGGGAGAGTCCGCCAGGGCAGCCCCCTGCCCGCGCCAGGCACTGCCAAGGGAGCGCACCCCGAACCAGCCGAGAAACAGCACGCCGCCCCAGGTCAGCAGCGCCAGGCCGATGGGGCTGGCCGCCAGCAGGTTGGCGCCGCCAAACACCCCTATGCCGATCAGCACGAGATCGCACAGGCAGCAGAGGGTCGCCGCCAGCAGATGGTGGTTGCGGTGAATGCCCCGGCTCAGCACGAAGGCGTTCTGGGCACCTATGGGGATGATCATGGCAAGGCCGAGGGTAAAACCTTGCAGTGTGGTCGCGAACATGGACAAACCTTTGTGTGGGAGATCTGGGGGCACTATAAGGGGAGGCGTGAAATCAGAGAAATTCATTCATTTTCTGATGCATTCAAAAAACTGATAAGGCGGGGCAAAAAACGACATCTGGCAGGCTGTCAATTGCAGGATCTGACAATTGTGGCCCCGGGAGCCCGCCCCGAGAATCGCCGGAGTGACAGGATCGGCTTGGGACAGTGGGTGATGGCGACAGAGGAGAGACCGGGCGACAGGTCAGCGTCACCCGGCCGGCATTCACTGCAACAGTCTGGGGAAGTTGGTGACCACGACCTGCTCCAGATTAGGCAGCAGTATGCCGCTGCTGACCCCCTTGGCGATGGCCTGGTAGCGATTCATCGACCCCGTCTTGCGGGTGACCTGGTTGAGGTGGTAGTTCACGGTGCGCTCGGTGATCCCGAGGATGCAGGCGATCTCCCCCGATGTCTTCCCGTCGCTGGCCCAGAACAGGCACTCGGTCTCTCTTTCCGTCAGGGCCTCCTGGGGATCATCCTCCCTCATGCTCTGGCGCACTATCCGGATCGCCGCCTCGAAGATGTAGTTGGACATCCAGGAGAGGATGGGCGAGGACTCCAGCAGCAGGTCGCTGGACGCCCGCTCCCGGGTGATGAACGACAGTATGCCGTTCTCCCCCGCCGCCCCGTGCAGCGGAAACGAGATGCCGTTGCGCAGCCCGAACTCCGCCGCCAGCCCCATCACATCCATGCTCCCCTCTTGCAGGAAGCGCGCCTTCTCGTCCAGCCGGTTCCAGTAGATGGGCAGGGTCTGCGTGCGGGCGAGCTGGATGATGGGATCGCAGGCCAGCATGTTGTTCACCGTGTAGGCCTGCACCCAGGAGTCGGGACACTGGTTGAACAACACCACCTTGGGCCTTTGCATCGACATGGGCAGGATGAGCGCGAATCGATAGTAGTCGTAGCCCATTCCCAGGGTGAAGCGGCCGATCAGCTCGGCCAGCCGGTTTCCATCCGTTACCAGCGTGAAATGTTCCAGATACTCAAGCAGTTGGTCGCGTGTCATAGGCTAGCCTCCCCTGGCCAAGGCCTTGGATTATAGCGCCTAACCATGAAATGGAGAGACATGAATGCTTGTTTTCAAAGGAAAATTGAAAGAACACCCCAGATGGGAGGTCGAAAACGAGCTTTATCGCTTTCGCAAGCGCGTCTTCTCCGATCGGCTAGGCTGGGACGTGGAATCCCACCGGGGTCTGGAGCGGGACAGCTTCGACAAGCCCGATACCCACTGGGTGCTGATTGAAGATGAAGAGGGTCTGTGCGGCTGCATCAGGCTGCTCAGCTGCGCCCAGGACTACATGCTGCCCAGCATCTTTCCCGGTGCCCTCGCCGGCGAGCGCCCCCCGCGCGGCGCCGATGTCTGGGAGCTGACCCGGCTCGCCATCGATGCCGGCCGCGCCCCCGCGCTCGACAACGGCATCAGCGAGCTGACCTGCGTCATCTTCCGCGAGGTCCATGCCTTCGCCAGGGAGCAGGGGATCCGGGAGCTGGTGGCCGTGGTCAGCCTGCCGGTGGAGCGCATCTTCCGCCGCCTCGGCCTGCCCATAGAGCGGCTCGGTCACCGTCAGGCGGTGGATCTGGGGGCCGTGCGCGGGGTCGGGATCCGCTTCCACCTGGACGAACGCTTCGAGCGCGCCGTCAGCCGTCCCCTGCGGGGGGAGTACGCTACGGCCGGGGAACTGCTCGGCATGAGCTGACCCCATAAAAAAGTCCCGGGCTGACACCCGGGACCAAAACTCTCGCTATGGCCCGTTTCCACCCCATGCAAAAACGGACCGAATGAGTATCTGATGAATCTCACCCTGTCGCTACTGTCACATCTCACAGTGACAGCACCCGTATGCCCCTCCACGCAGTGCCCGCCGTCTTGCCCGGTTGTTCTCCCGCCCCCGCTCCAGTAGCATCCTTGCTCAATCCCCTTCTCTGATAAGGAATGCTGATGAAGACGCTGGACTACAAGCTGCTGCTGGCGCTGGATGCCGTGATGCAGGAGCAGAACTTCGAGCGCGCCGCCCAGCGTCTCCACCTCACCCAATCCGCCATCTCCCAGCGCATCAAGCAGCTGGAGCAGCAGTTTGCAGAGCCGCTGATCATCCGCAGCCAGCCCCTGCAGGCCACCCCCCTCGGCCAGAAGCTGCTGGCCCACTACCGTCAGGTACGCCAGCTGGAGCTGGAGCTGGCGGGGGAACTCTCCCCCAGCGAGCCCCAGGCGCCGATCCGGGTCAGCATCGCCGTCAACGCCGACAGCCTGGCCACCTGGTTCCTGCCCGCCCTGGCGCCACTGCTGGAGCAGCACCCCATAGAGCTGAACCTGCTGGTGGATGACGAGAGCCGCACCCTGGATCGGGTGCGCGAGGGCCAGGCGTTCGGCGCCGTCAGCCTGCAACCCCAGCCGCTGGCAGGCTGCTGCGTCGACGAGCTCGGCGAGATGCGCTACCTGCTGACCGCCAGCCCCGCCTTCGTCGCCCGCCACTTCCCCCAGGGGCTCACCCCGGCGGCACTGGCCAAGGCACCGGCGGTCGCCTTCGATCAGCGCGACGACATGCACGTCAGCTTCATGGCCCGCCACTTCGCCCTGGCCCCCGGCGGTTACCCCTGCCACACGGTGCGCTCGTCGGAGGCCTTCGTCGCCATGGCCGAGCAGGGGCTGGCCTGCTGTCTCATCCCCGAGTTGCAGATCCGCCAGCAGCTCGCACAGGGGCTGCTGCTCGATCTCAGCCCGGATCTCCACCTGGTCGAGCGCCTCTACTGGCACCGCTGGGTGCTGGAGCGGGGGCTGCACAAGCAGATCTCCTTGCGCCTGATCGAGCAGGGCCGCCGGGCACTGCAACCCCGCTGAGCGGGCCATTCACCTTGGCTTTGGAGGGGTAAAAACGTATAGTGCTGGGCGATCCGTCATCAGGTCTCCACCCAGGTTTTCCACTTCAGGTTCCTCACTTATGTTCCAAGACAATCCGCTGCTGGCCCAGCTCAAGCAACAAATCCGCGAAAACATCCCCAAGAAAGAGGGTGTGATCCGCGCCTCCGATCGGGGCTTCGGCTTCCTGGAGGTCGATGAGAAGACCAGCTATTTCGTGCCGCCTCCCTACATGAAGAAGGTGATGCACGGTGACCGGGTGAGCGCCCTGATCCGTACCGAGAAAGAGAAGGAAGTGGCCGAGCCGGATGCCCTGCTGGAGCAGGCGGTGACCCGCTTCGTCGGCCGCGTCAAGATGTTCCGCGACCGCCTCAACGTGGTGCCTGATCACCCCCTCATCAAGGACGCCATCAAGGCCCGCGCCAAGAAGGGTCTGGACGAGAAGTCCTTCAAGGAAGGGGACTGGGTGGTGGCGACCCTCAAGCGCCACGCCCTGGTGGATGGAAACTTCTCCGCCGAGATCACCCAGCTCATCGCCGACAAGGATGATCACAACGTGCCCTGGTGGGTGGTGCTGGCGCGCCACAACCTGGCCCAGATCGAGCCGGCGGACCTGCCCGAGTGGAACGTCATCGAAGAGGAAGAGCTGCCCCGTCGCGATCTGACCCAGGTGCCCTTCTTCACCGTCGACGGCGCCAAGACCAAGGACATGGATGATGCCCTGTCCATCCGCAAACTGGACAACGGCTGGGAGCTGCTGGTGGCCATCGCCGACCCGACCGCCTATGTGGCGGAAGGGAGCGAGCTGGACCAGGAAGCCGCCAAGCGCGCCTTCACCGTCTACATGCCGGGCCGCAACGTGCCCATGATACCCCGCACCCTCTCCGACGAGCTCTGCTCCCTGAAAGAGGGCGAGGAGCGCAACACCCTGTGCGCCCGCCTGCTGATCGCCGAGGATGGCCTGCTGCTGGAAGAGACCGAATTCTTCGCCGCCCGCATCGTCTCCCATGCCCGTCTGAACTATGACGACGTCTCCGACTGGGCCGAACACGGCAAGGCGCTGGACATAGATGCCGGCGTTCTGGCCCAGCTGCCGCTGATGAAGGCGATGACGGAGGCGCGGATCAAGTGGCGCACCGAGCACGCCCTGGTGTTCCCGGACCGTCCCGACTACGACTTCGAGTTGGGGGAGAACGGCGCCGTGCTGGCGATCCACGTGGAGCCCCGCCGCATCGCCAACCGGATGATCGAGGAGTCGATGATCGCCGCCAACATCTGCGCCGGTCGCGTATTGGGCAAGAGCGTCGGTTACGGCATCTTCAACGTCCACACCGGCTTTGACGAGGAGTCTCTCGACGGCGCCATCGATCTGCTCAAGAGCGCCGAGGCGCCGTTCGAGAAGGAAGAGATCGCCAGCCTGTCCGGCTTCTGCGCCCTGCGCCGCTGGATCGACAGCCTGGACACCCGCTGGCTGGACGGCAAGATCCGCCGCTTCCAGAGCTATGCCCTTATGTCCGCCGAGCCGGGTGCCCACTACGGCCTGGGCCTGGATGCCTACGCCACCTGGACGTCCCCGATCCGCAAATACGGCGATATGGTCAACCATCGCCTGCTCAAGGCCGTCATCGCTGGCAAGGCCCCGGGTGAGCGTCCGAGCCAGGAGCTCACCGAACACCTGACCGAGTGCCGCCGTCTGCACCGCAGGGTGGAGCGCGACATCGGTGACTGGCTCTATGTCCGTTACCTCCAGGCCGCCGCCGGTACCGATCAGGTGTTCAACGCCGAGATCATCGACGTTATGCGGGCCGGCCTCAAGCTGCGTCTGCAGGAGAACGGCGCCGTGGTCTTCATGCCCGCCCGCCACATCCTGGACAACAAGGACAGGCTGGAGTGCAACTGGGACAACGGTCGCGTCTACCTGGACAAGACCGAAGTGGTCTATGAGCTTGGCCAGATCATCGAGGTGAAGCTGACCGAGGCGGTGGAAGAGACCCGCTCCCTCATCGCCAAGCCGGCGGTGGCCCTGGTGCCGGGTCCGGCCCCGGAGGCACCGGCTGCCGAGAGCCCAGCGAGCGAGAGCAGCGAGGCGGCGGCCGACGCGGCCCCCAAGGCGGAATAAGCCCCGCTCCCCTGCATGTCAAGAGCCCGCAATACTGCGGGCTTTTTTATGGGCGCGGCAACCCGGCAGAAACATCAGGAAGGTGAATGGGTGGGGTCGGCCTCTGCTTGCATCTGTGTCGACACCCCTGCCGACACTCTCATCTTGTCGCTGCGGGCATTGGCAGGCGTCGCCAGAGAGGCCAATCAGGGCCTGCCAAAGGAGGCGGGACAGAGCCCGACTGGCCGAAAGTGCGGGGAGCAAAACTGAAAGTGGGTTACAAAACCACTGATTCATTGATTAGTAGTTGATGATGGCGCGAGATCCATCGTCGTTGCCCTCTGATCTGGCGCCACCAGACGTGCTCCAATTGGCTACAAATGATGGCTTTGTGACAAGAATCACATTGACACAGGGTTTGCGCAAACGACAAAAGGTGAGGTGCATCACATTAAAATACCGTTCACGATGGGAAAGATCGAAATGTAGCCAAACTACAGCGCCTGAATGTGATCGGCGTCACTGCGTTGGGAGGGGGGAGGTCGGGGTATTTGAGAGCTGGGTCACAAGACACCCCGTTTTCAGCCTAATTTGATCACAAGCTGGTAGATTGAAGTTGCTTAGACGACAGGGATGGGGGTTCGGCAAAACCCGTCATCCCGACTACCACTTTTAATCACACAGGCTTAAAACGGGGTCCCGACATGTTATCACCGGATACCAAAGTCAAGATACAGAATTTTGGACGCTTCCTGTCCAATATGGTCATGCCCAACATAGGCGCCTTCATCGCCTGGGGTTTCATTACCGCCCTCTTCATCCCCACCGGCTGGCTGCCAAACGAAACCTTGGCCAAGCTGGTCGGCCCCATGATCACCTACCTGCTGCCCCTGCTGATTGGCTATACCGGCGGCAAGCTGATCGGGGGTGAGCGGGGTGCCGTGGTCGGTGCCATCACCACCATGGGCGTCATCGTGGGGACCGACATCCCCATGTTCATGGGCGCCATGATGGTCGGCCCGCTGGGTGGCTGGGCCATCAAGCGCTTCGACAAGGCGATGGAGGGCCGGGTCAAGAGCGGCTTCGAGATGCTGGTCAACAACTTCTCCGCTGGCATCATCGGCATGTTGTGCGCCATCCTCGCCTTCTTCGTCATCGGTCCCTTCGTCAAGGTGCTCTCCGGCGCCCTGGCCGGCGGTGTCGACTTCCTGGTCGCCCACAGCCTGCTGCCGCTGACCTCCATCTTCGTCGAACCGGCCAAGATCCTCTTCCTCAACAACGCCATCAACCACGGCATCTTCTCGCCGCTGGGGATCCAGCAGGCCACCGAGCAGGGTCGTTCCATCTTCTTCCTGATCGAAGCGAACCCGGGTCCGGGTCTGGGTGTGCTGCTGGCCTACATGGTGTTCGGCCGTGGCGCCGCCAAGCAGTCCGCCGCCGGTGCCTCCATCATTCACTTCTTCGGTGGCATCCACGAGATCTACTTCCCCTATGTGCTGATGAACCCGCGCCTCATCCTGGCGGTGATCGCCGGTGGCATGACAGGGGTCTTCACCCTGACCCTGTTCAACGCCGGTCTGGTCTCCCCCGCCTCCCCGGGCTCCATCTTCGCCGTGCTGCTGATGACGCCGAAAGCCTCCCTGATCGGGGTGCTGCTCTCCATCATCGCCTCCGCCACCGTCTCCTTCCTGGTCGCCGCCGTGTTCGTCCGTGCCCAGCAGCCGGAAGCCGACGAGGCCGATGCCCTGGGTGAAGCCACCCGCAAGATGAAGGCCATGAAGGGTGCCAAACCCGAGACCACAGCGGCCAAGAAGCCGGGTGCCGAGCTGACCGCGGTGCGCAATATCGTGGTCGCCTGCGATGCGGGCATGGGCTCCAGCGCCATGGGCGCCGGCATGCTGCGCAAGCGGGTGCAGGCCGCCGGTCTCGACATCAGCGTCACCAACCGTGCCATCAACAACCTGGACGATCAGGTGGATCTGGTCATCACCCACAAGGATCTGACCGACCGTGCCCGTCGCCATGCGCCCCACGCCCGGCACATCTCCCTCTCCAACTTCCTCGACAACGCCCTCTATCAGGAGCTGGTGCAAAACCTCAGCCTGGCGAATGCGGCCAACGACGACGTGGCCAACCCGCAACTGCTGGTGGCGGCCAACGACGACAGCTACGAGCCGCAGGCCGCCGAGGTCTTCACCCTGAGCCTCCAGGACGTGCATCTGGGCCTCAAGGCCGAGAGCAAGGAGGCCGCCATCCGGGCTGCCGGCAAGCTGCTGGCGGAGCGGGGCTATGTGGCGCCGGACTACGTCGACGCCATGCTGGAGCGCGAGCAGCTGGTCTCCACCTACCTCGGCGAGTCCATCGCCGTGCCCCACGGCACCATAGCCGCCAAGGAGCACGTGAAGCGTACCGGCATCGTCATCTGCCAGTACCCGGCCGGGGTCGCCTTCGGCGAAGCCGCCGACGAGGTGGCCCGCCTGGTGATCGGCATCGCCGCCCGCAATGACGAACACATTCAGGTCATAACCCGCCTGACCAATGCACTGGATGAACCCGGTCTCATCGACCGGCTGGCCAGCACCCAGGATCCGCAGGAGTTCCTGGATCTGCTGGGGGCCGAACAGGCTGCCTAATCGTCCTTCATCGTCTTTGGTTGTAGAGGTTAATATCATGAAAACATTGCATTTTGGTGCCGGCAACATAGGCCGTGGCTTCATCGGAAAACTGCTGGCGGACGCCAGCCATCAGGTCACCTTCGCCGACGTCAACGAGACCCTGATCGATCAGCTCAACCACCGCCAGGAGTACAAGGTGCACGTGGTGGGCACGGATCAGAAACTGGACGTGGTGCGCAACGTCGCCGCCGTCAGCTCCGCCGGACACGAGGTGATAGCCCGCATCATCACAGCCGATCTGGTGACCACGGCGGTGGGCCCCAACATACTGGACAAGATCGCCAGCACCCTGGCCAAGGGGCTGCAGGCCCGCTTCGATGCCGGCAACCTGACCCCCCTCAACGTCATCGCCTGCGAGAACATGGTGCGCGGCACCAGCCACCTCAAGCAGGAGGTACTCAAGTACCTGCCGGTCGCGTATCATGCCACCCTCGAGCAGTGCGTCGGCTTCGTCGACTCCGCGGTGGATCGCATAGTGCCCCCGGCCGCGGCGAACGACGATCCCCTGGAGGTGACGGTGGAGAGCTTCAGCGAGTGGATCGTCGACCAGACCCAGTTCAAGGGCGAGCTGCCCCAGGTGGCGGGCATGGAGCCCACCGACAACCTGATGGCCTTCGTCGAGCGCAAGCTGTTCACCCTCAACACCGGCCACATCGTCACCGCCTACCTCGGCAAGCTGAGGGGCTATCGCACCGTGCGCGAGGCGATCGAGGATCCGCTGATCCGCAGCAAGGTGCGCCGCGCCATGGAGGAGAGCGGGGCCGTGCTGGTGAAACGCTACGGCTTCGATCCGCGCCTGCATGCCGCCTACATCGAGAAGATCCTGTCCCGATTCGCCAACCCCTATCTGGTGGATGAAATCGACCGGGTCGGTCGCCAGCCGCTGCGCAAGCTGGCGGCGGGGGACAGGCTGGTGAAGCCGCTGCTCGGTACCCTGGAGTACGGCCTGCCGAGCGACCACCTGCAGGAGGGCATAGCCGCGGCATTGCACTATCACAACGATGACGATCCCCAGGCGGTGGAGCTGCAGGCCCTACTGGCAGAACTGGGCCCGGCCAGGACCCTGGCCCGCGTCACCGGCCTGGATGAGAACAGCGATGTGGTGCGCACCATAGTCGCCCGTTACAACAACTTGAAGTGACCCCATGGGGCGCACTCGCCGACAGCCCGAGCGCGTGCGCCCCATATGATAGAAACCGGGAGAGAGGCACTCTCTCTCCCAGTCAGCCGGACCCTGAGCACCTATGACCACACACCAGGAAGATGATGTACTGGAGCGACTGAACGAGCAGGATGGCCCCCGCGGCTTCTTTCTCGAGGTCGTGACCATCCTGGAAGAGGCGGTCGACTCCCTGATGCGGCGAGCCTTTCGCCAGGAGGAGTATGCCGTCAAATACGCCATCGAGCCCCTGCTCAACCAGAGCGGCCCCCTCGGCCAGCTGGAGGTGCGCCTCAAGCTCATCTTCGCCCTCGGCCTCATCTCCCTCGAGCACTACCAGGATCTCGAGGCCTACCTGAAGATCCGCGATTTTCTGGTGCGCGACCCCAAGGATTATCGCTTCAGCGACAAGCCGATCCGCGACCTGCTAAGCCGCCTGCATGCCATCCATCAGACCAGCATGATGCCGCAGGATCCCCCGGCCAACGAGGAGGACTGGCCCCTCTATCAGATGCAGCTCAACCGGCTCGATCAGATGGTGCGCTCCGCACTGGTGCTGGCGGTGACCGATTGCGTCACCGAACTTCACAAAGAGAGCCCCATCTGATCAGGCCAGCCCGCTGAGGCTACTCCCGGGATCCCGGCCTCCCCGAGGCCGCCTCTACCGGATGTCAATTTGCCCTCCTTCCCCGCTACACTACTCCCAACCCCATTACCCACCCGAGGTTGGCATGATTGCACTCTCTCTCGCCGGGATCGCCCTGATCTCCCTGCTCGCCCAGTGGCTCGCCTGGTTCGTGCGCGTCCCCGCCATCCTGTTCCTGCTGCTCAGCGGCCTCTTGCTCGGCCCGGTGACGGGCGTACTCGACCCGGACCAGTTGCTGGGGGAGCTGCTGTTTCCGCTGGTGTCGCTCTCGGTCGCCATCATCCTGTTTGAAGGGGCCCTGACCCTGCACCTGACCGAACTCAAGGGGATAGGCAAGGTGGTACGCAACCTCTGCTCCACCGGCATGCTGGCCAGCTTCGCGGTCATAGGCGCCGCCAGCTACTGGCTGCTGGGGCTGGACTGGCGGGTCGCCATGGTGCTCGGTGCCGTGCTGGTGGTCACCGGGCCGACCGTGGTCGCCCCCATGCTCAGCGTCATTCGGCCGGTACGGGAGGTGGACAAGATCCTGCGCTGGGAGGGGATCGTCATCGATCCCATCGGTGCCCTGTTTGCGGTACTGGTGTTCGAGGCGGTGCGCCTCGGCAGCCAGGGGGATCTCATCGATCACACCCTGCTGGCCCTGGCCAAGACGGTGGGGGTCGGCTCCCTCATCGGGATGGCGGCCGGCTGGATCACCACCCTGATCATGCGCAAGGACTGGTTGCCGGTCAGCCTGCACAAGTTCGGAGTGCTGGCCCTGGTGCTGGTCACCTTCACCCTGTCGGACTGGCTCAGTCACGAGTCCGGCCTGCTGGCGGTGACAGTGTTCGGCATCTGGCTCGCCAACCAGGAGGGGCTGGATCTGGAGGAGGTGCTGGCCTTCAAGGAGGATCTCGCGGTCATCCTCATCTCTTCCCTCTTCATCCTGCTGGCGGCCCGCCTCGATCTGGCGCAGCTCTGGCAACTCGGTCCCATGGTGCTGGTGCTGCTCTGCGTGGTGCAGTTCGTGGCCCGTCCGCTCTGCATCCTGGTCTCGACCCTGGGATCGGATCTCCCCTGGCGCGCCCGCGCCCTGCTCGCCTGGATAGCCCCCCGAGGCATAGTGGCGGCGGCGGTCAGCGCCTCCTTCGCCATCAGCATGCACGAGGCCGGCATTGAAGATGCCGATAAGCTGGTGCCCCTGGTGTTTGCCGTGATCATCTTCACCGTGGTGCTGCAGAGCCTGACGGCGACCCCGCTGGCCAGGCTGCTCGGCATGCGCCAGCCCGCTCCCGACACCTGGCTGCTGATCGGCGCCAATTCGGTGGCTCGCGCCATCGGCCGGGCGCTGGCGGATCAGGGCATACCCGTCCATCTCTCCGATCCGGCCTGGGAACATTGCAAGCTGGCCCGCATGAGCGGCCTGCCCTGCTATTTTGGCAATCCGCAATCGGAACACGCCGAGCTGCACCTGCCCCTCACCAGCATCCATACGGTGCTGGCGCTTTCCCCCAACCGTCACAACAACGCCCTCGGGGTGCTGCACTTTGCCCACCTGTACGGGGAGGAAAAAGTCCACTCCCTGCGCTCCAGCGAGCAGTACGGCAAGGCGAACCGGGAGAGCGCCACCTTCCGCGCACGCCAGGATCTGTTCGGGCCAGAGATGAATTTCGCCCGCCTGAGCGGCCTGCTGAGCCGGGGCGGCCAGATCAAGGCGACCCGCCTGAGCGACGCCTTTGACTGGAACCAGTATCAGGAGGCCAATCCCGGCGCCATTCCCCTGTTTATCGTCGATACGAAGGGAAAACCCCGGGTCGTCACAGGCCCGGTGTCACCGCTGGCCGGTGAGCTGCTGATCGCCCTGCAGCCGCCACGGGAGCCCCAGGCGGCTTGATGCGCCGACGATCCGGCTCCCTGCGCCTGCGTCCGCCGCGGGCGACTAGACTTGAGGGTGGCGCCATGAGTCACAGGAGGATGTCATGACAGTCAGCGAATTGCGTGCGCTTCATCAGCAGCACAGGTTCAAGGAGGCGGAGATCATGCATGACATCATCTCCCCCGGCTGGGTAGTGGAGTTTCGGGGTCAGGACGGCCATCTCTACATGATGACGGACACCCTGGGTTGCCCGATGAGCTTCTCTTCCACCGAGGAGGCTCGCGACCATATCCACCTGGTGGCCGATTGCCCCATCCAGGTCGAGCACCTCTATCGCTTCTTCGAGCGTTGAGACTGATGCCAGCAAAAAGGCTCCCCGGGGAGCCTTTTCTCATTCCGGCTGCAGCGGCTCGGCTTCCTTGCTCTCCAGCCGCCTGACCGGCTTTTGCAGGATCAGGTTGGCCGGGTAGGTCACCAGGTCGCCGTTGTCATCCCGCACCCTCAGGTAGAACAGGCCTATTTCGGTGATGACGCCGGTCACTGAGTCATCCTTGTCGAGGATGCGGATCCGGTCGCCGATCTTGTAGGGGAAGGCGAAGAAGATGGTGATGCTGGCGGTGATGTTGGAGAGGATCGACCACTGGGCCACCATGGCGACCCCAAGCACGGCGAAGAAGGAGGAGGCGAGCACCACCAGCCGGGAGAAGTCGAGCCCCCACACCCCCGCCAGGATCAGCAGGGTGGCGCAGCCGAGCAGGAAGTGGAACACATGCTCCACGTAGAGCACCCGGTTTTCGCTCACCTGCCGGCTCTGGCCGAGGGCCATCAGGCTCTTGTGAATGAGGCCGCGAATGAGAGTATGCCCCAGCAACAGCAGCAGGGTCACACCAAAGGATTCCCATGTCGTCATGTGCGCTCCTTACCACCAGCGTCGATATTTGAGCCAGACCGCCAGCCCGGTCGCCAGCGCCAGCAGGGAACCGCAGAAGACCCAGAAGGCGGTCGGGCTCTCGGCCCCCGGGATGCCGCCCAGGTTGATGCCAAACAGGCCGGTCAGGAAGCTGGCGGGCAGGAACATCAGCGCCATCACCGACATCTGGTAGGCACGGCGGTTGGTCGCCTCCGCCGTCAGGTTGTTGATCTCGTCCGCCAGCACGGCGGAGCGAGCCACCCCGGCATCCAGATCGTCCAGCCAGCGCCGCAGCCGATCGGCGATGTCGAGCAGGCGACGGCGATCGTCCTCATCCAGCCAGCTGAGCTTCTCGTTGGCGAGGCGCGCCACCAGATCCCGCTGGGGAGAGAGGTAACGGCGGATCATGATGAGCTGCTTGCGGATCCGCGCCAACCGCCCGTTAGCGGGCAGTTCACGCATCAGCACTATCTCTTCCAGTTCCAGGATCTGATCGTGCAGCTCCTCGACAAACTCCCCCGCCCTGTCGGTCAGGGCATCGCAGATCTCCACCAGCCAGTCGGCGGTAGAGATGGCGCCGCCCCCCAGCACCAACTGCTGGAAGACATCTTTTTCCGACAGCAGGGAGCGACGGCGACTGCTGAGGATGAAATCCGGGGTGATGTAGATGCGCAGCGCCACCATCTCTTCGGGCCTGTGATCCTTGTTGTGATTGATGCCACGCAGGATCAGCAGCACAGTCTCCCCCATCCGCACCAGCTTGGGCCTGTTACTCTGGCCGAGCAGGGATTCGCGCGCGGCGTCATTGAGCAAGGGGGTCTGCAACAGCCAGCGGGCCGCCTCCGGATTGCCGTAATCCAGATGCACCCAGCTGGGCTGGGCTGCCGGGATCTCGCTGCCTGTGGCCAGCGGGGTCATCCCCCCCTTGCCATCCAGGGTCAGGCCATAAATTACGTCACTGGGCACCCGATCCATCTCGTCTCCTTCTCGTTCATGCTCAGGCCCCAGCTTACACGAAAGCGGGGGCCGACTCAGCCCCGCACCGGGAAGGGGGCGCCTGTGCTACCATGCCCGCTCTCGTTTCATGCCCGTTTCAACTACAGGAAGCCATGCCATGTCCATCTGGGTCGATGCCGATGCCTGCCCCATTCCGGTCAAGGAGATCCTCTACCGCGCCGCCCATCGCGCCCAGGTTGTCACCACCCTGGTGGCCAATCAGGGGCTGCGGGTTCCCCCCTCTCCCTTCATCAAGACCCAGCAGGTGGAGAAGGGTTTCGATGTGGCGGATCATGTCATTGCCCAGCAGGTTCAGCCCGGCGATCTGGTGATCACCGGCGACATCCCCCTCGCCTCCTGGGTCATCGATGCCGGTGGCGAGGCGCTCAATCCCCGTGGCGAGATCTACACCCGCGAGACCATCCAGGCCCGGCTCGGCATGCGCAATTTCATGGAAGAGCTGCGCTCGGCCGGGGTGCAGACAGGCGGCCCGTCCCCCTTCAACGCAGCCGACAAGCAGCGCTTTGCCAATGCCCTCGACAGATGGCTGCTCAAGGGCAAGCTGACCTGAGTCATCGCAACAAGGCATCATGGCCTGGCTGACGATAAGCCCCTGCCACAGATGGCAGGGGCTTATCGTTTGCCGACCCATCCTCCCCCTCACCTGGCGCCACGCTTGACCCGCAGACGACGCCCCACCCACTCCCCGTGCCAGTCCCGCCAATAAGATTCATTTCTGATATAACTTTTGGTGTCAATTTAGTCACAAACTAATATTTTTAATTCTATCGGTATCGATTGAATTATCAATGTCGCTATCCTAGACATATTAAAACACCACAAATAATAATTTAATCAGTATTGGTTTGACCAATTACCACCATGCCTAAAGGATGCCTAAAATACCTACCAAATATTGAGTATGTCTGACCAATAAAAGTAAAACCCAATCATAACAACACCTTTTATGATTTCATTATTCGTTCAACATTGAGGCGGCCATGGCTGCAGGATTCGCTGTTCCCATACAGGAGTACCGGGATGATCTTCACTTCATATTAAGCACAGGAATTGAAGGGGAATATCAATGAGCAAGTCAATGAATGTATTTCTTTCACTGTTTTTCACTCTTTTCTTATTCAGTTGCGGCGGTGGGGGTGGCGGAGGAGAGGATAATCCGACCAATCCGGCGCCCGTCACCAAATCACTGACCCGGATCGACATATCAGCCGACACCGCTGGCAACAAGGCCCGAGCCGAAGCCAACCCCAGCACCCCGCTCGGGATCAGCACTCAATATCTTGCCATCGCGACCTACAGCGACAACAGCACGGCCGACATCACGGAGCAGGCAAGCTGGAGCAGCGCGGATAGCACCATTGCCACCATAGATGAGAAGGGCCTGGTCAAAACACTCAAGGTCAGCAGCACCGGGATCAGTGCCAGCTATCAGGGGGTTACCAGCAATATCTCCACCCTCACCATCACGGATGCCATTGCCACCAAGGTCTCCATCATTCCCCCCACAACCAGGTTGGCCAAGGGGCTGACCCTGCAACTGCAGGCCATTGCCACCCTCTCCGATGACACAACCAGGGATGTGTCGACCCAGGCCAGCTGGCAGAGCAGCAACTCGACCGTGTTGAGTGTCGATGACAAGGGAAAAGCTACCGCCATCGAAGCCGGTGATGCCACTGTCACGGCCACGGTACAGGGGGTCACAGGCCAGACCACTATCTCGGCAGTCGCTCTGACCGTCAGCCAGATCCAGATCATCCCGGCCACAGTGCAACTGGCCATAGGCACCACGACCAAGCTGACGGCCATCGCGACCTTCGCCGATCAGAGCACTCAGGATGTCTCCTCCCAGGTGGGTTGGTTGAGCAGCAACACCGCCGTCGCCACCGTAGATAGCACGGGTCTGGTGACCGGCGTTGCGGCGGGATCCACTACCCTGTCCGCCAGCCTGCTGGGGGTCACTGCCAGCACCAGCATCCAGGTCAACAACACCAGTGTCAGCGCCCTGCAGGTCATTCCTGCCGTCACGGTCATAGCCCTCGGCACCAAGAGCCAGTTGCAGGCCATCGCCACCTTTGGCGACGGTTCGACTCAGGATGTGTCATCACAGGTCCAGTGGAGCAGCAACGACCCCTTCATCGCCAGTGTCGATAGCCTGGGACTGGTCACGGGGAGCGGCATTGGTCAGGCGACCGTCACCGCCACCCTTGGCGCCATCAGCCGCAGTGCGACCCTGACTGTCACCAATGCCATCGCCACTGCGCTGCAAGTCATACCGCCGACGGCCTCCCTGCCCAAGGGGACCAAGCTGCAGTTCCAGGCCATCGCCACCTTCAGCGACAACTCATCGCAGGACGTAACCAGCCAAGTCAATTGGAACAGCTCGGATATCAGCGTCGCGACCATAGATCTGAACGGTGAAGCCACCGCGTTCAGCGAAGGGGGATCGAGTATCTCGGCCAACTTCTTGGGCGTCACCAGCAATACTGTGCTGCTGGTGGTTACCAATGCCACCGTCAACAGCATCCAGGTCGTCCTGAATGGCGGCAGTGGCAACCTGGCCAAGGGCAGCTCGGTTCAGTTCAAGGCCCAGGCCGTGCTGAGCGATGGCAGCACCCTAGATGTCTCTAGCCAGGCCGCCTGGTTCAGCAGCGATCAAACCAAGGTCACCATCAATGCCCAGGGCCTGGCAACCGGGGTTGCCGTGGGTACCAGCACTATCAGTGCCAGCCTGAACGGTGTCACCAGTGCCGGGACTGTGCTGACCGTCACCAATGCCACCGTCAGCCAGATCCAGATCACCCCGCCCAGTCTCACCCTGGCCAAGGGGACCAAGGGCAAGTTAACGGCGATTGCCACCTATAGCGATAACAGTACCCAGGATATTTCGAACCAGGTGGTCTGGAACAGTTCGAACATAGGGGTGGCCACCATCAACCTGTCCGGCGAAGTCAGTGCTGTCAGCAACGGCAGTGCAACCTTGACCGGCAGTGTGGGCGCGGTCACCAGTAACAGCGTCAGTTTGAGCGTGACCAATGCCAGCGTGAATCAGATCGATTTGTCGGCAACGGCATCAACCCTGGCAGCCGGCACCAAGGCTCAATTGACCGCAGTTGCCAGCTACTCCGATGGCAGCAGCCAGAACATTACCCCCTTGGTCTCCTGGAGCAGCAGTGACAGCGACGTCGCCACCGTCAGCACCAGTGGTGAAGTCACGGCAGTGGCCCCGGGGACGGCCGTCATCACCGGCAGCTTCGGCGGGCAAACCAGCAACTTGACCGTCACCGTCACGGCTGCGACTGTGAGTGCCATCCAAATCAGCACTCCCCTTACCTCACTGGCATTGGGGACCAATGGCCAGCTGAAGGCTCTCGCAACCTACTCTGACGATACCCTGGTTGATGTGACCAGCCAGATCAGCTGGAGCAGCAGCGCCCCGACTCTGGTCAGCGTGGATGCCAACGGCCAGATCAAGGCGCTGGCGGTGGGCTCTGCCGTCATCAATGGCAGTCTGGGAGGAACTAGCGCCACCATCAATATCGCAGCGACGGCGGCGACCCTGACCGGGCTCACCATAGACCCCATTCCCAATCTGGCGAGCGGGAATCAGGCGCAACTCAAGGCGACGGCCAGTTTCAGCAACCTGACCAGCCAGGATGTGAGCGCCCTGGTCAGCTGGCAGAGTGACAACACAGGAGTCGTGACCGTCTCCGGCACAGGCTTGGCCCAAGGGGTGACCGCAGGAACAGCCAATATCACCGCCAGCTTCCTGACCGGGACAGACAGCAAGCCAATCACCATCACGGCGGCAACCCTCGGCAACCTGACAGCCAGTTGCACCACACAGGTCCAGCTGGGAGCACTCGGCCTGCCGATCGCCAACATAGTGACCCGCAAGGCCGTCGCCACCTTCTCAGACGCCAGCACGCTGGATGTCAGCAACAGCGTCATCTGGAGCAAAAATGGCATTGTCATCGGGGTAACCCTGAACAACACCGATATATTGCTGTTGACCCAGTCGGTGACTTACCAGGCCACTCTCAATGGCATGACCAGCAACACCATCACCTGCCCTTGATGCCAGGCATTGAGCCACCAGACAGAGAGGCCGCCAGCATTGGCGGCCTCTTCTTATCTTCTCAACATGCGGCAAGTCATGATGAGCAGAACCACCTTTCGGCTGACTCACCCAGAAAAACAAACCCCTGCCGAGGCAGGGGTTTGTCATGGTGATGGCGAGGTGCGATTAGATCATCACACCGGCGATCACGGCGGAGAGCAGGCTCACCAGAGTGGAGCCGTACACCAGCTTCAGACCGAAGCGGGAGACCATGTTGCCCTTCTCTTCGTTCAGCGCCTTCACCGCACCGGCGATGATGCCGATGGAGCTGAAGTTGGCGAACGACACCATGAAGATGGAGAGGATGCCCACTGTGCGGGGCGAGAGATCGGCGGCAATCTTGCCCAGATCCATCATGGCCACGAACTCGTTGGTCACCAGCTTGGTCGCCATGATGGAGCCGGCTTGCAGCGCCTCACCACCCGGGATGCCGAGGATCCAGGCGATGGGGTAGAAGAGGTAGCCCATGACGTGCTGGAAGTTGACGCCAAACGCCATCTCGAACAGGTAGTTGACCAGGGCGATCAGGGCGATGAAGCCCACCAGCATGGCAGCCACTATCACGGCAACGGAGAAACCGGCCATGATGTACTCCCCCAGCATCTCGAAGAAGTTCTCCTTCTTCGGGGTATGGTGCTCGTCCCCCTCGGCCAGCGCCTTGGCGTCGGTCACGGTATTGTCAGGCTCGTACGGGTTGATGAGCGACAGCACGATGAAGGTGCTGAACATGTTGAGCACCAGCGCGGCCACCACGTAACGGGGCTCGATCAGCTGCATGTAGGCACCGACGATGGACATGGAGACGGTGGACATGGCCGTCGCCGCCAGGGTGTACATCTGCTTCTCGTTCAGGTGCGGCAAGGTGTTCTTGAGCGCAATGAAGTTCTCGGACTGGCCGACGATCATGGAGCTGATGGCGTTGAAGGACTCCAGCTTGCCCATGCCGTTGATCTTGGCCAGCACTGTGCCGATGCCACGAATGACGATGGGTAGCAGACGGATGTACTGCAGTATGCCGATCAGCACGGAGATGAAGACGATGGGCATCAGCACCATCAGGAAGAAGGAGAAGGCCCCTTCGTTGACCAGGCCGCCGAACACGAAGTCGGTCCCCTGCTTGGCAAACTCCATCAGCTTGGTGAAGCCGGCGGCGAAGCCACCCACGACCGCCAGGCCCACTTCGGAGTTCAGCATGAACCAGGCCAGCGCCAGTTCCACCACCAACAGCTGCCCGATATAGCGCAGCTTGATCTGTTTCCAGTTGCGGCGGTTTGCCAGCAACGCCAGCGCGAGGACCATCACGAGTCCAAGCACAAAGTGAACGTATTCCATACCAGTAGCACCCAGTGAATTGTTATTTTTGACCGGCGCCATCATAAAGAATCGTATATTTAAAAATCAGATAGCCATCACAATCTGGTTCAATAATATGTATGCGATATAATACAAACGTTTTTAAATTAATTAACCATTAACTGTATATTAATCGCGCAACGAAAAGTAAAAATCTACTTATAAAACATATCGATAGGAATGTAGAAATTGTACAGACAACGCCAATGGATATTCCAGCATCATTCTCGCAACATTCACTCCTCTGCGCGGCACATATTTCAACCCGGAATATTTAATCAGTCGGGACGAAAAACGTTTACCTCCGATAAATAATTAGCGAACGACCGCAAACCTTCACCTGGTGCCACCCCGGTTGCGCCTCTCTGTCGCCATGGGAACGGATGAAGCCGCCCCGAGGTTGCACGGGCTTAAGCGTTCAAAAATCCGCCACACCCGGCAGCGCTTTCTGATACAATGCGCGCCCTTGCGCACGACGCATCCCCGTTTTCTCCGAAATAGAGTCCTTTTGTGAACAACAGCGAATTTAGCAGCCTCAATCTCTCCCCCGCCCTGCAAGAGAACCTCACCAGCCTGGGTTACCTGCAGATGACCCCGATCCAGGCCCAGAGCCTGCCCCTGGTACTCGAGGGCAAAGACCTGATCGCCAAGGCAAAAACCGGCAGCGGCAAGACAGCCGCCTTCGCCCTCGGCCTGCTCTCACGCCTCAACGTCAACCGTGTCGACGTACAGGCCCTGGTGCTCTGTCCGACCCGCGAGCTGGCGGATCAGGTGGCTCAGGAGATCCGTCGTCTGGCCCGCGCCCTGCCGAACGTCAAGCTGGTGACCCTGTGTGGCGGCACCCCGACCGCACCCCAGTCCGCCACCCTGGGCTTCGGTGCCCACATCGCCGTCGGCACCCCGGGTCGCATTCTCAAGCATCTGGAGCAGGGCACCCTGGAGCTCTCCAGCCTGGAGACCCTGGTGCTGGACGAAGCGGATCGCATGCTGGACATGGGCTTTGGCGAAGACATCAACAAGGTGATCCGCCATGCGCCCGAGCGCCGTCAGACCCTGCTGTTCTCCGCCACCTATCCGGAGGGGATAGCCCAGATGAGCCGCGGTGTGCAGCGCAACCCGGTCGAGGTGAGCGTGGAGTCCCTGCACGAGGGCAGCGCCATCGAACAGAAGCTGTATGAAGTGCCGGCAGGTCAGCGCCTCGACGCCCTCACCTGGCTGCTGAGCCACCATCAACCGAGCTCCTGCGTGGTGTTCTGCAACACCAAGCGCGCCTGCAACGACGTGGCCGATCACCTGGCCGCCAAGGGCTTCTCGGCCCTGGCGCTGAACGGCGATCTGGAGCAGCGGGAGCGGGATCAGGTACTGGTACGCTTCGCCAACGGCAGCGCCACCATACTGGTCGCGACCGACGTGGCGGCCCGGGGTCTCGACATCAAGGAGCTGGGCGCCGTCATCAACTACGAGCTGACCTACGACCCTGAAGTGCATGTGCACCGCATCGGCCGTACCGGTCGTGCCGGCCAGCAGGGCCTGGCCCTGAGCCTGTATCAGCCGAACGAAGCCCAGCGCGTCAACCTGATCGAGGAGTACCAGCAGGCCCCCATGCCGCTGGGAGATCTCGATACCCTGGGCCGCGACATCAAGCCGATAGCGCCGCAGATGGTGACCCTCTCCATCGATGCGGGCCGCAAGACCAAGGTACGGGCCGGTGACATCCTGGGGGCCCTGACCGGCGAAGGCGGCATTGCCGGCAGCGACGTGGGCAAGATCCAGATCTCCGAGCAGTACTCCTACGTGGCAGTCAAGCGTCAGGTGGCGAGCGCCGCCCTCAAGCGGCTGCAGGAAGGCAAGATCAAGGGGCGCAGCTACCGCGCCCGCAAACTGGGCTAAGGTTCTTCACAAGCCGTTGGCCAGACCACAGGCGCCTGACAGGCGCCTGTTTCATATATTTCCATGCCGCCATGCGGCAAGACAGGCACCATGACCCAAGCAATCCAAACCGACGTGAGCTGCCAGAACTGCGAAGCCTGCTGCTGCCGCCTCGAAGTGATGCTCTTTACCGACACAGGCGTGCCGGATCGCTATGTGCTCGATCGGGAAGGGGAGATCCCCGTGATGCGCCGGCTGGAAGATGGCTGGTGTGCCGCCCTCGACCGCAACACCATGATGTGCCGCATCTATGAGGTGCGGCCCCTCATCTGCCGCGAGTTCGAGATGGGCGAGCCCGACTGTGTCGACGAGCGGGACAAGTGGTTTATCAAGCTGGAGTGAGGCTGGCAGACAGAACGGCCCCGGGCTACCGGGTCAGCTCACCGGCGTGACGTCGCCGCCGAGCCGCTCCCCCAACCAGTGGATGGCCGCCGCCTCCTGCTCGAAGTAACACACCGCCTTGAACGGCAGATCGCTGAAGACCTGATCCGCCAGATAGCGCTTGAACCCGCCCACCACCACGACCGCAAGAAAATCGCAGCCATTGGCGGCGCACCAGCCAAACTGACGACGAAAACGCGCCAGCGCCTCGGGACCGGCGGCCTCGAACTCGGTCGCCACCTCGACGATCCCCCAGGGGGCATCGCGCAATCCTGCGATCTGCTGGCTGAACGCAGCCTCATAGGCCATGGCGCCCGCCAGATTGAAGGGGCCGCTCGGGCGGCAAATCAGCACCTGCCCCTGTCGCTGCATCTCGAAATGGCCGTGTGGTTGCAAGTGCACGTCCCCCTCCTCCCCTGATTTTTTCGTCGTGCCGACGCCGCCTGATGTTGCAACAAGGTAAGGATTTATATGCAAAAAGTCCATGGAGCCCCGGCCCTCACCGGCAGGCATCGACACCAGATGGCACAATCAAGGCGCGCAACGAAGTGAAGGCGGAGCCAGCATGTTCTGTTGCAGTTAATAAAACGTTGCTGCTATCATCCGCGCCACTCAAACGTTCCACCAACTGCAATCTTTAGCCTCGGCGCAAGGATCCAAGATGAAGCATCAAGACGCGAGTTATTACCAAAGGATCTGGCGCTGGCACTTCTATGCCGGTCTCTTCGTCGCCCCCTTTCTGATCCTGCTCTCCCTCACCGGCATCCTGTACCTGTACAAGCCCCAGCTCGACAACCTGCTCTACCCCGAGCTGATGAAGGTGGCCCCCGCCACCCAGACCCTGAGTGCCGACCAGCTGCTGGCCAAGGCGAAGATCGCCATGCCCGATGCCAGTCTGCGCAAATACCTGCCCCCCGTGGCCACGGATGCGAGCGCCCAGATCATCGTCAATCAGGGCGAGCGCGAACTGACCCTCTTCATGGATCCCGCCAGCGGCGCCCTGCTCGGCACCATGGACAACAAGTGGAACCTGCAGGCGGTGGCCCGCGCCCTGCATGCGGAGCTGCTGCTCGGCACCACAGGGGATCGCCTGATCGAACTGGCCGCCGGCTGGGGCATAGTGCTGCTCGTCAGTGGACTCTACCTGTGGTGGCCGCGCAAGGGACCCGGCGTAGGAGGCATCCTCTGGCCCAGAATGAACCAGCGCGGACGCCTCTGGTGGCGCGATCTGCACGCCGTGGTCGGCTTCTGGGGGGCGGGTTTCCTGCTGCTGCTGCTGCTCAGCGGCATGACCTGGACCGGCTTCTGGGGGGATCAGTTCGCCAACGTCTGGAACCGTTTCCCGGCCGCCATGTGGAACGAGGTGCCGAAATCTGCTCCTCTCGCCCGCACCCTCAACCATGCCCATGAACAGACTGTGCCCTGGGCCGTCGAGAACACGCCCATACCGAGCTCGCAGCCGGCGCCGGAAAGCCATGATCACAGCGCCATGAACCATGGCGGGGAACACGACGGCATGGTCATGGCCAGCCACCGCATCCCCCTGCAACGGGTAGTGGAGATCGCCACTGAGCGCGGGGTTCACCCGGGTTACAGCATCACGCCGCCGATCGGTGACACAGGCGTCTATACCATAGCCCTGTTCGCCGATGATCCGCGCAACGACGCCACCCTGCACATCGATCAATACAGCGGCAAGGTGCTGGCCGACGTGCGCTGGCAGGATTACGGCCCGGTTGCCAAGACGGTGGAAACCGGCGTCATGCTGCACACCGGCAAGCTCTACGGCTGGCCCCACCAGCTCGTCATGCTGATCATCTGCCTGATGGTGCTGGCAAGCTCGGTGAGCGGACTCTGGATCTGGTGGAGCCGCCGCCCCCGGGGCCGGCTCGCCGCCCCGCCCCTGCCCGCCAAGTTGCCCCCCATGGGCGGCGCCATCGCAGTGCTGGTCGTGCTCGGGATCTGCTTCCCCCTGGTGGGCGCCTCCATGCTGGCCATCTGGCTGCTGGACTGCCTCTTCTTCTCCCGCCGGACGGCCGTGGCGCCCGCCAGCTGAGAACACTCGGCGACGATAGCCGCAAACCATAGACAAGAAGGGCTCCTCATCAGGAGCCCTTCTTGTTTCATCTCGCCCTATTTCATGGCCTCGACCAGCGCGATGATCTTGCGCGCCTTCTCGAAGTGGTCGAGTCTCTGGGTCTGGATCCACCAGGTCGCCGCCTCCATCAGCAGCTCGGGGTCGTCGTTCCTGTTGGCGAAGAAGGCATAGAAGGAGACGCCCACCCCCTCCCCCTTCTGACCAATCTTCTGCTGGCAGACCTGGATGATTTTCTGTTTAAGTGATTCACGCATCTGTTATTTTTCCTCAGGCCCGGGTCAGGGCGAACCCCTCTTCCAGCGCCTCAAGGGGCAGGTAGCGACCGATCACCACCAGCCGCGAGCAGGGCACCTCATCCCCCCAGGGGGAACCGTAATCGAACCCCGCCACCCTGTGCACCCCCTGCACTATCAGACGGCGCGGCTCCCCGGCGATGGCCAGCACCCCCTTGTAGCGCAACATGTCGTTGCCATGCTGCTCTATGCACTGCTCCATGAAGGCCCCTATCTTCTTCAAGTCCAGCTCGCCCCCTTCGAACAGGTGGGCCGAGATGACATCCTGCCAGGAGCGGGGTCGGGACGAGAGGGGGGCAAACGCCTCGACGCCCTGACCGCCCCCACGCACTATCTTGATGCCTGGGCTCAGGCTCAGCTCGTCGCTCAGGGAGAAGGCATCGAGATCGAGCCAGAGCCCGGCCGGGCACTCCCCCCGCACTATGTCGATGATCTGCGCCTTGGGGTTGATGCCCTGGACTCGCGCTATGGCCGCCTCCCGGGTCGCTCCGTCCACCCTGTCCGTCTTGGTGAGCAGGATGCGGTCGGCAAAGCCGAGCTGGGCCGCCGCCACCGGATGCTCATCCAGCTGGCGACCGATATGCTCGCAATCCGCCAGGGTGATGACGGCATCGAGGCGCAAGGCATCCCGCAGCGCCTCTTCCACGAAGAAGGTCTGGATGATGGGGGCCGGATCGGCAAGCCCCGTGGTCTCGACGATCAGCCGCTCGAAGTTGAGCTCCCCCGCCGCCCGTCGGGCCAGCAGATCGCTCAAGGCGGCCCGAAATTCCCCCCGCACGCTGCAGCAGACGCAGCCGTTGCTGAGCTCCACCACACTGACCCTGTCACTCCCCTGCAGCAGGGCGCCGTCGATATTGGCAGCGCCGAACTCGTTCTCGAGAATGGCCACGGAGGCATCGGCGTGATGGCGCAGGAAGTGGTTGAGCAGGGTGGTCTTGCCGGCGCCGAGAAAACCGGTCAGCAGGGTGACCGCTACAGCATTCGTCATTATGGGAGTCCTGTGATGGGTCTATTAGCAGCAACGCCCGCCATTCTTGCCGCCGTAGCGGGCATCCTGGCGTTCGCGAAAGAACTCGTCGTGGCTCATGGGGGTCTGCTCCGGGTGGGTCAGCCGCATGTGCTGCACATAGTTGTCGTAGTCGGGCACGCCGACCATCAGCCTGGCGGTCTGTCCCAGATACTTGCCCGCCTTGGCCAGGGTATCAAACATGCTTGCTCCTTGTTCACCGTCGCGGAGAGGCCGGCACCCCGGGGGGCCGGCCTGCCGACTTACTTGAGGCTGGGGGCCAGATCGCCGTCGTCATCAGACTCGGGCCGCGGGGCACCTTGCTGTGCCGGCATCGGCTGGTAGGGCGTCTCCCTGGCGGTCGGCTGCGGGCTCTTAAGCGCCTTCATGGCCGTCTTCAGGGAGAAGAAGGCGAGGATCACCACCACCCCCATGAAGAACAGCGTCAGCCCCGCATCCAGCCGGTTGTTGAACACCAGCTGGGCCAGCTGTGACTCTGTGTACTGGGCCGGGATGGCGCCGCTGTCGATCATGGCCTGGAACTTGTTGGCGATGGCCAGGAAGCCGAGCTTGGGATTGTCGCTGAAGGTCTTCTCCCAGCCCGCCGACAGGGTGCAGATGAGCAGCCAGCTGGTGGGCAGCAGGGCCACCCAGGCGTAGGCCTGGCGCTTCATCTTCACCAGCACCACGGCGCACAGCATCAGCGCCATGCCCGCCAGCATCTGGTTGGCGATGCCGAACAGCGGCCACAGGGTGTTGATGCCGCCGAGCGGGTCCACCACCCCCTGATGGAGGAAGTAACCCCAGGCCAGCACGCAGAGGGCGGTGGCCAGCAGGTTGGCCGGCAGGGAGTCGGTCCGCTTGAGGGAGGGGGAGATGACCCCCATCAGATCCTGCAGCATGAAGCGCGCGGCCCGGGTGCCGGCATCTACGGCGGTGAGGATGAAGAGCGCCTCGAACAGGATGGCGAAGTGGTACCAGAAGGCGACGTTCATCAGGCCGCCGAGGGCACCGTGCAGTATGTAGGCCATGCCGACCGCCAGGGTCGGGGCACCGCCGGCACGGGAGATGATGCTCTGCTCACCCACCTCGCTGGCGATGCGGGTCAGGGTCTCCGGGGTGATCTGGAAGCCCCAGCTGCTCACCACGGCGGCGGCGGAAACCACCACGTCGGCGGTGCCTGCCGGTGCCAGCACCGCCAGGGGGCTGTTCATGGCGAAGTAGACGCCCGGATCGATGACGCAGGCGGAGACCAGGGCCATGATGGCGACGAAGGACTCCATCAGCATGCCGCCATAACCGATGAAGCAGGCCTGGTTCTCGTTGGCCAGCATCTTGGGGGTGGTACCGGAGGAGATGAGCGCATGGAAGCCGGAGACGGCGCCGCAGGCGATGGTGATGAACAGGAAGGGGAAGAGATCCCCGGCCCAGACCGGGCCTGTCCCGTCCACGAACTGGGTCAGCGCCGGCATCTGCAGGGTCGGCTGGGTCACCAGTATGCCGATGGCCAGGCCTATGATGGTGCCTATCTTGAGGAAGGTGGAGAGGTAGTCCCGCGGTGCCAGCAGCAGCCAGACCGGCAGCACAGAGGCGACGAAGCCATAGCCCACCAGCATCCAGGTCAGCTGCACCCCGTCGAAGTCGAAATAGGGAGCCCAGGTCTGGCTCTCGGCCACCCAGCCACCGGAGACGATGGCGAAGATGAGGCACACCAGACCTATGATGGAGACCTCGCCGATGCGGCCTGGCCTCAGGTAGCGGGTGTAGATCCCCATGAAGATGGCCAGCGGTATGGTGAAGGCGACCGTGTAGGTGCCCCAGGGACTGTGGGCGAGCGCCTTGACCACTATCATCGCCAGCACCGCCAGTATGATCACCATGATCATGAAGGTGGCGACCAGGGCGATGACCCCGGCGACCGGGCCCATCTCCGACTTGATCAGCTCGCCGAGGGAGCGACCATCGCGACGGGTGGAGACGAACAGCACCATGAAGTCCTGCACCGCCCCCGCCAGCACCACCCCGGCCAGCAGCCAGAGCATGCCGGGCAGATAGCCCATCTGGGCCGCCAGCACGGGGCCGACCAGGGGACCGGCGCCGGCGATGGCGGCGAAGTGGTGGCCAAACAGCACCTTCTTGTCGGTCGGCACATAGTCCAGACCGTCGTTGTGCCGCACCGCCGGCGTCATGCGGCTGCTGTCGACCGCCAGCACCCGCTTGGCGATGAAGAGCCCGTAGTAGCGGTAGGCGATAAGATAAACGCACACAGCCGCGACCACTATCCAGAGCGCATTGATCTGCTCGCCCCTGTTGAGGGCGATGTAACCGAGGGAGCTGGCGCCCAGCAGTGCCAGCAGCCCCCATCCGAGATGTTTCCCTAACCTGTCCATAAGCCTGTCCCTGCCATTGGTTTTTTACATATGGAACCCCATACGCTTACATCTCTATAGCAATCGAAGCCGTGCCACAATCGAGGCCCGTCACAAGTCGGCGACCCGTTCCGAGAATTTCTCAATATTGCCAGCCGGATCACGGCCATCGGGCCTGAAGAGCAAGAGGAAGGCGCTGAAATACTTGAAGAAAACGGCAAGGCACAGCAACAAGAAGGGCCCCTTCACGGGGCCCTTGTTCGCCTGGCGTACCAGTTCATGGCTGAACAGCGCTCAGGAGAGCGCCAGCCCGACCGAGAGCAGCAGGCTGAACAGGAAGGCGCTGATGGCGGTCTTCTTGAGGGCGCCGGTCAACACCTCGCCGTCGAAACTCTCGCGCAGGGTGCGGGCGGCATCGGTGAGGGGCTTGATGGCGGGCAGGAAGATCCAGGGCCAGATACTCATGGGCTGGGTCAGCAGGAAGGCGATGGTGGCCAGCAGCGCCGCCCCCAGCAGCACCCAGTGGTAGGCGATGGCGCGGTTGCGGCCGAGCCGCACCGCCAGGGTGATCTTGCCGCTGGCGGCATCGCTCTCTATGTCCCGCACATTGTTGATGTTGAGCACGGCGGTCGCCAGCAGGCCGCAGGCGGTGGCGGGCAGCAGCAGATCCCATTCCAGGGTATGGGTGAACAGGTAGTAGGAGCCGAGCACCCCCAGCAGGCCGAAGAACAGGAATACCGAGATGTCCCCGAAGCCGCGATAGCCGTAAGGGGTCTTGCCCACCGTGTAGGTGATGGCCGCGACTATGGCGGCGCCCCCCAGCAGGATGAACGTCAGGATCTGCTGCCACGCCTCCCCGAAGGCGCAGACCAGCAGGGAGAGGCCGCTCACCACGGCCGCCAGCGCGGTCAACCCCATGGCGATGCACATCTGGTGGCGAGTGATGAGGCCGGATACCACGGCACGCTGGGGCCCGATCCGCTCGCCGTTGTCGGCACCGGAGACCGCATCACCATAGTCGTTGGCCAGGTTGGAGAGGATCTGCAGCAGGATGGCGGTCAGCAGGGAGAGACCCATGATGGCGCCGTCGAAGGCCCCCCGGCTGGCTGCGAGCCCCGAGCCCAGCAAAATGGAGGAGCACGCCAGGGGCAGTGTTCGCAAACGCGCCGCCAGCAACCAAACAGAGAAGGTATTTGTCATATTGTGATGGCCAAACAATCAGATATTGATCGTGTTAAGGGTTATCGAACCGGATTTAGGTATACTTGGCTCCGTGGGGGCTGGGCTCCCTCGGGCAATTTACATGGAAGAATGGGCAGATAATATATAGGAAATCATCGCCCTTTGGCATCAACCTGCGCCATCCTCCCCAGAGCGATTGCGACTATCCGGCTCAGACAAGACATCCATGTTGGCTCAGACCCATCTCAAGCAACAACTGGACGCCCTGCGTCACAGCAATGTCAGCGGCTTCGTGCGGTTGCGCGTGGCGGCCAACGTCGACCTCTTCCCGGGATGGCTGGCGGCGCAGACCCTGTATCCCCGCATCTATTGGCAGGCCCGCGGCCCCAGGAGCCCTGAGTACGTGGCCCTCGGCGCCATCCACGAGCTGACCCGGCCAGCGGATATCCAGCGGGTCTGCGATCTCGCCAACTCAACGAGTGAAGACAGCCCCCGCTACTACGGCGGCCTGGCGTTCGACCCGGCCCAGCCAGGCTGGCAGGGGTTCGGCCCCTGCCGCTTCGTGCTGCCGCGCATCGAGCTGGTGCGCCGGGGGGAGTGTGTCAGCCTCTGCCTCAACCTCTGGCTGACCGACGGCAATCTGGATGCCGAACTGCAGGCGGCCGAGGCCGCCCTCGACGCCCTGCAGCCGGAAGGCCCCCTGCCCGCCCTGCAAAAACGGCCCTGGCTGCGCCAGGATGTCCCGGGTCAGGCCCAGTGGCAAACCCTGGTAGAGCGGGTAACCAGCCCCGCCTTTCAGGCCCACACCCCCAAGGTGGTGCTCTCCCGGGAGAGCGTGCTGACCCGCCAGCATGGGGATGATCCCCTCTGCCCCTGGTCCCTGCTCACCCAGTGGGCAAGTCACGCCCAGGAGTGCTTCCACTTCGGCTTCCAGTTTTCGCCCGAGCAGAGCTTTATCTCTTGCTCCCCCGAGCGCCTCTATCGCCGGGAACGCAGCCACCTCTTCACCGAGGCGCTGGCGGGGACCATACGCCGCTCCGGTGACGAGGCGGCCGACGCGGCCCTGGCCGCCGAGCTGCTGGCCGACAGCAAGAACCGGCTGGAGAACCGGCTGGTGCACGCCGACATCCTGAGCCGGCTGGCCCCGCTCACCACGGACGCCACCCTGACCGAGCCGCGCATCCTGAAACTGCGGCTGCTGCAACACCTCAAGTGCGACATCGAGGCCGAGCTCAAACCCGGCGTGTGCGACTGGCAACTGCTGGCCGCCCTGCACCCGACTCCGGCGGTGGGCGGAGCCCCCCGCGAGGCGGCGCTCGCCTTTATCCGCGAGTTCGAGCCCCATGAGCGGGGCTGGTACGCCGGTGCCTGCGGCATGCTGAGCCGGGAGACCTCGGAGTTCTCGGTCGCCATTCGCAGCGCCCGCATCACGGGCCGGGGCATCAGCCTGTTTGCCGGTGCCGGCATAGTGGCCGGATCCGAGCCCGCCGCCGAGTGGGCCGAGCTCGACAACAAGATCGCCAACGTGCTCTCCCTGCTGGGATAGCGTTTTTCATCGACCCACTGCGAGAGCCTTATGCCCGCCAGCCAATTGCCTGAGCACCGAGCGTTTGCCAGCCAGCATGCCACCTTCAACCACGTCTGGTCTTCCCTCTTGCTGGAAGAGCTCTATCGCCTCGGGGTGCGGGACATAGCGCTGGCCTCCGGCTCCCGCTCGGCGCCGCTCACCATGGCCGCCGCCGCCCATGCCGGCTTTCGCCGCCATCTCCACTTCGACGAGCGGGGTCTGGGTTTCATGGCGCTGGGGCTGGCCAAGGGGAGCGGCCGCCCGGTGGCGGTGATCATGACCTCGGGCACTGCGGTGGCCAACCTCTGGCCCGCGGTGGCCGAGGCCCAGCTCACAGGCGTGCCGCTGATTATTCTCTCGGCCGATCGACCGCCCGAGCTCATCGACAACGGCGCCAACCAGGCCATCGATCAGCAGGGGATCTTCGGCCGCTACCCCGTTTATCAGCAGAACCTGCCGAGCCCCACCCCGACCATACCGGCGTCCTTCGTGCTGAGCTCGGTGGATCAGGCCATGGCCAAGCAGGCACTGACCCCGGGGCCGGTTCACTTCAACTGCATGTACCCCGAGCCCCTCTATCCCGGCGAGGCGTACCTGGACTTTTCCGACTACCTGGCCCCGCTCGGCGACTGGCTCCATTCAAGTGAGCCCTGGAGCCCCTGGCAGCAGGGCGAGCAGCACTGCCCCCGCCAGCCCGACTGGGCCGCCTTGCAGGGCAAGCGCGGCGTCATAGTCGCGGGCCGCATTCAGGATCCGGCCGAGGCGCAGCGGGTGGCCCAGCTGGCCGAGCGCCTCGGCTGGCCGCTGCTGGCGGACTTGCAGAGCCAGATCCGCTTCGACAGCCGCAACCTCATCCACATGGATCTTGCCCTGCAAAACAGCTGCTTCGTGACCGAGCTGGCCCGGGCCGAGGTGCTGCTGCAGTTCGGTGCCCGCCTCATCTCCAAGCGGCTCGGCCAGTTCATCAAGCAGCACCCCTGGCAGGATTACTGGCTGGTGGACCCGCAACCGGCCAGGCTGGATCCGGACTACCGGCTGCGTCGCCGCCTGGTGTGCACGCCCGGCGCCTTCGCCGCGGCCCATCCGGTGGACCATCGCCACCTGCCCTGGCACCGGCTGGCGGAGCGTCAGCAGGGCATCAGCAGTCACATTCGCCGCGCCTGCGATCGCTTCTCCGAGCTCGGGGTCTGCCACCGGCTGACCCAGCTCATCCAGGGCCAGCTGTTCGTCGGCAACAGCATGCCGGCCCGGTTGATGGACATGCTCGGCGAAACCGGCAAGGGCCCCAGCCGGCTGATGACCAACCGCGGCGCCTCCGGCATCGACGGCCTGATCGCCACGGCCTTCGGTTTCTCCCTGTCCAGCGATGAGCCGACCACACTGCTGCTCGGGGATCTCAGCGCCCTGCACGATCTCAACAGCCTGGCCCTGCTCGGCAAATCGAGCCGCCCCCTGGTGGTGATCCTGCTCAACAACGACGGTGGCAGCATCTTCCGCATGCTGCCGGTGCCGACCCGGGATCAGCTGCTGGAGACCTACTACTGCCTGCCCCACGGCCTGCACTTCGAGCACGCCGCCACCATGTTCGGCCTGCACTACAGGGCGCCGACCACCCTGGCCGAGTTCGAGCAAGATTACGCAACCGCCCTGGAAAAAGGGGTAACCCTGATTGAAATCAAGGTGCCGAGCAACGAGGTGGCCGAGGATCTCAAGGCATTGGGAACCCTTATCCGTGGCCTCTGATCCCGCCGCGCCGCTGGTGCTGCTGCACGGCCTGCTCGGCAATGCCGACGACTGGCGACCTGTCATCCAGGCCCTGCCCGGCCTCGAGTGCCTGGCCCTGGATCTGCCGGGCCACGGCAGCAACAAGGGGCTGAGGGTGAGCGGCTTTGACGAGGCCCATCGCTGGCTCTGCGGCGAGCTGGCCGCGCGGGATATCGCGCGCTACCGGCTGGCGGGCTATTCCCTGGGGGGGCGGCTCGCCCTCTATCACGCCAGCCAGTCCCCCGCCGGGTTGCAGGCGCTCTTGCTGGAGAACTGCCATCCGGGCCTGCCGGAGGCCGAGCGCGCCGCCCGCCTCGCCCACGACGAGGGCTGGGCCCGGCGCTTCGAGTGCGAGCCCCTGGCCCTGGTGCTGGCGGACTGGTACCGGCAGGGGGTGTTCGCCGATCTGGACGAGGAGGCCCGTGGCCGTCAGATCTCCAGGCGCCTTGGCAATGAGGGTTCCGCTGTGGCGACCATGTTGCGCGCCACTTCCCTTGGCAAGCAGCCGGATCTCGCCCCCTGGCTGGGCAAAACCCGGTTGCCGGTGCGCTGGATCTCCGGCAGCCGGGATCACAAATTCCATCGCCTGGCTTGCCAGCTGGTCAAGCAAGGCTGCAATATCAATCACTTGGCTTTGGATGGCGGGCACAACCTGCACGCCAGCCAGCCCGACACCTTTGCCCGGCTCCTGCAAGACTGGGTCAAGCAACCAGAAGAGAAGAGTCATGACTGACGCAATGACGGAAGCGCAACCCCATGCCACCGTCGCCCCTGACAGGATTGCCCGGCTGACCATTACCACACCAGAAGGAAAACACCATGATTGAGGCAATGACGGAAGCGGAACTGTACGCTCCCATTGAGTGGCAGGATTGCTCCGCCGGTTACGAGGACATCCTCTATCACAAGTCCCTGGATGGCATTGCCAAGATCACCATCAACCGTCCCCAGGTGCGCAACGCCTTCCGCCCCCGCACAGTGAAAGAGATGCTGCAGGCCCTGGCCGATGCCCGTTACGACGACAAGGTGGGCACCATCATACTGACCGGCTTCGGCGAGAAGGCCTTCTGCGCCGGCGGTGACCAGAAGATCCGGGGCGACTACGGTGGCTACCGCGACGACGAGGGGACCCATCACCTCAACGTGCTCGACTTCCAGCGCGACATCCGCACCTGCCCCAAACCCGTGGTGGCCATGGTGGCCGGTTACGCGGTCGGTGGCGGCCACGTGCTGCATATGATGTGCGACCTGACCATAGCCGCCGACAACGCCCAGTTCGGCCAGACAGGCCCGAAAGTGGGCTCCTTCGACGGCGGCTGGGGTGCCTCCTACATGGCCCGCATCGTCGGCCAGAAGAAGGCCCGCGAGATCTGGTTCCTGTGCCGCATGTACGATGCCCAGCAGGCACTCGACATGGGGCTGGTCAACACTGTGGTGCCCCTGGCCGAGCTGGAGCGGGAAACCGTGCGCTGGTGCCGGGAGATGCTGCAAAACAGCCCCATGGCCCTGCGCTGCCTGAAGGCCGCCCTGAACGCCGACTGCGACGGCCAGGCCGGCTTGCAGGAGCTGGCGGGCAATGCCACCATGCTCTTCTACATGACCGAAGAGGGTCAGGAAGGGCGCAACGCCTTCAACGAGAAGCGCCGCCCCGACTTCTCCAAATACAAGCGGAACCCCTGATGACACTCGCCCTCTATCGCTACCAACTGCCCTTTACCCAGCCCCTGACCTTTCACGGCAAGGTGGAGGTGGCGCGAGAGGGCCTGCTGGTGCGCATCAACGACGGCTGGGGGGAGATAGCCCCCCTGCCCGGTTTCTCCAGGGAGAGCCTGGCCGAGGCCCAGGCCGAGAGCCTGGCCTGCCTGGCGCAGCTGGCCAGGGGACAGACCCCGGCCCCCCGGCTGCCTTCGGTGCAATTCGGGCTCGACTGTGCCCGCCGTCACTGGCCACAACAGGACGCCAGCCTGCCCGAACCCTATCCCCTCATTCAGGGCTCCCCCCAGGAGCTGCTCAAGAACTGGAAGCAGTGGCTGCACGAGACTCCCCTCAAGGCCAAGCTGAAGGTGGCCCGCTACCCCATGCGGGACGAGCTGGCGCTGATCCGCCTGTTGCTCGATCGGCGTCCCAATCTCAAGCTGGTGCTGGATGCCAACCAGGGCTGGACCCGGGAGGAGGCCTGGGCCTTCTGCGGTCACCTGGATCCGAACCGGATCGAATACCTGGAAGATCTGTGCGCCGACTTTGCCGACATCGCCTTCGTCGCCAACCGCACCGGCATGCCGGTGGCCCTCGACGAGTTGCTGGCCCAGGGCAAGCCCTGGGAACCCATACCCCAGCTGAAGGCCCTGGTGCTCAAGCCGACCCTGCTCGGCTCCCTGGCCAACAGCGAGGCCCTGGTGGCCCGCGCCCGCGAGCTTAAGCTGAAGGTGATCGTCTCCTCCTGTTTCGAGTCCGGCGTCGGCCTCGGTCAGCTCGCCCGCCTCGCCGGGGAGTGGGCGCCGGATCAGGCCCCCGGCCTCGACACCAGGCGCTGGCTGGCCAGGGATCTGCTGGACAAGCAGGGTCAACCCGACCCAAGCCTGATGACTCCCCTGTTTCACCGTGACTGAAGGGGCCCCCATGCAGCCCATCCGTGCAGCGGACGCCTCGCTGACAGCCTGCCCGGTGCGCCACTGGGCACAGACGACGCCCTATCGCACCGCCATCCACGGCGACACCTCCCTCAGCTACCGGCAGCTGGATGCGCGGCTCAACGGCCTGTGCAAGCAGCTCGAGCTGGAGGGTTTAAAGGCCGGCGACCGGTTGGCCGCCGTGGTGCGCGGCGCCCTGGAGGACGTGCTGCTGGCCTGGGCCTGCGTGCGCAGCGGCCTCGTCTTCTGCCCGCTCAATCCCGCCTTCCCCCTCCCCAGACAGGCCGAGCTGGCCGCACAGCTGGATGCCTGCGCCTTCTGGTCTGCGGGCGAAACTCCGGTGGGGAGCGGATTACCGTTGCGGCTCGACTTCACGGGCGAACTGCCGGCAAGTGAGGAAGCCTGGCCGCTTGAACCGGCCCAACTCAACAACATGATCCTCACCTCGGGTTCCAGCGGCACGCCGAAAGCGGTGGTGCACCGCCTCGCCAACCACCTCGCCTCGGCCCGGGGTTCGGCCAGCCTGATCCCGCTCGATGGCGACTGCGGCTGGCTGCTCTCCCTGCCGCTGTTTCACGTGGGCGGCTACGCCATCCTGTTCCGGGTCTTCCTGGCGGGGGCCAGCCTGGTGCTGGACGATCGCACCCAGCCTCTCAAGGAGCGGCTCGAGGATCAGCCCATCACCCACCTCTCGCTGGTACCGACCCAGCTCTGGCGCCTGCTGGCGCAGGGCTTCGACCCCGCTCGCACCCGCCTGCGCGAGCTGCTGCTCGGGGGGGCCGCCATCCCTGAGCCCCTGGTCAACCAGCTCAAGGCACTGGGGTTCACCCCCAAGTCGAGCTATGGCCTCTCCGAGATGGCCAGCCAGGTCTGCACCGGTCAGCCTGCCGGTGCCGGGGTGGTGGGCAGGCCCCTGCCCGGGCGGGAGGTCTGCATCCGTCAGGGGGAGATCTGCGTGCGTGGCGACACCCTGTTTGCCGGCTATTTCCAGGCTGGAGCGCTGGTGCTGCCGCTGGATGAGGAGGGCTGGTTCCACACCCGGGACAAGGGTCACTTCACCCCGGACGGCGAGCTGGTGGTGGAGGGGCGGCTCGACAACCTCTTCATCTCGGGAGGGGAGAACATCCAGCCCGAGATCATAGAGCAGCGGCTGGTGGATCATGGCGCCGTGGCCCAGGCCCTGGTGGTGCCCATCCCCAGCGCGCAGTGGGGGCAGCGACCCGCCGCCTTTATCGACTGGCACGGCGAACCTGTTCCCCACGCCGAGCTGGCCGCCTGGATCAGAGCCACCCTGCCCGGCTTTATGGTGCCGGATCGCTGGCTGCCCTGGCCGGATCTCGGCGGCAGCCTGAAACCCTCCCGCACCCTGCTCGCCCAGAGCCTGCGGCAAGAGGAGTGACGCCGCCCCCCATATGGGGCTGAGTCCTTGCTATCAACACAGCCCCCTTTGGGGCTGTTTTTATGTTGTTTGCTCCCGAATAGATGATTTCTCGGCGCCATCTGGTTCGTTGATATTCTTTTGGAGCCCAATACCCTGTCTGGTCCCCACGTCACTCCATCCACCAAAGGGATCATGATGAATCACCTCTCTACCCGGCTGCTGCTCCTGGCTGCCCCCGGCCTGCTCGCCACCTCGGCGCTGGCCAGCTACTCCCCCGACTGGCAACAGTATCAACTCACAGGTGAATCCAGCCGTCAGCTGGGGGACAGCCTCACCGAAGTGACCTATGAGCTGAGCGCCCGCAATGGCGACGCCCCCTATCAGCAGCTGAGGGTGTATCGCCGCTTCGACTGGCGCGACGCCAACCTGGCGGCCCTGGCCGAACAGCAGTGCGGCGAGCCGCAGCTCAGGGTCGAGCAGGGCTGGCAGATCCGCTACCTCAGCTGCGAAGAGGTGGTGCCGGCCGGCAAGGCCGTCCCGGCCAGCAGCCATGACTTTGGCTATGGCCTGAAACAGGGCCGCTGGGAGCCGCTGGCAGGCACCCCGACCGCACCGCGTCAGGACAGCCTGCCGCTCCCCGAGCGCATCGTCCTGGGTCACAGCGAGCAGGAGCTGGATCGCTGCGAGCTCAACGCCGAGGGGCGCTGCGCCGAGCAGGCATGGCAGTACCAGCCCCGAGACTGGCAGCAGCTGAAGGTGCTGGAAGAGACCCCCAACGAGCGGGACGGCCGCCTCGAGCAGATCTTCTTCCGCCTGCAACCAGTGGCGGGCAGCCAGGCCGCCCGTCAGGTGAGCGAGCTGCACGTCTGGCGCCAATACAGCTGGCAACTGGACGAGACCAGGGCGCAGCAGGAGTGCGATGAACCCCAGACCCGCCAGGAAGGGGACAAGACCATCAGCTACCGGGTGTGCCGCCAGACCCTGCCCGCCGGCAGCGAGGTGCAGGTGGTACTGAAAGACACCGGCTATCAATACCCGGTGGGGGGCAGCGAATGGCAGACCCTGCCGGAAACAACCGAGTGGCAGGAGAGCAGGGTGCTCAACCGCCCCCTGGTGCTGGCCAGCAAGGAGGAGCAGCTCGACTGCCGCCGCGCCGACGGCCGCGCCTGTTCCGAACCGGATCTGCCCGATACCGATCTGCTGGACGCCGACGCCGCCAGGATAGTGCAGGACGCCAGTGGCCAGCCCGCGCCGGTCTGGCAGGAGAACTATGGCCACGATGACCGCAAGCTGCTGGCGGTGTCCCGCGGCATCCAGAGCCTGCTGGCGGCCAATCAGCCGGCCCATCCGGCCATGAAGCTGCTGCTGGAATACGTGCGCGCCCACAACTACCACAACTACGGCAAGCACAAGGAGGACGGCCCGGCCGCCGCCGAGGCACTGGCCGAAGCACTGACCGCACTCGGCGCCCATCCGCTGCTCTTCCCGGAGCAGGCCAGCGACGAGGTAGGTGCCGTCATGGGGGCCTGGAGTATCGCCCTGCACGGCCAGTTCAGGAGCCCGGCGGTGCAGAGCCGCTTTGGCACCCTGCTCGGCCAGTTCAACCAGATGCTGGCCTACGCCACCCTGCATGCCAGCGAGATCAACGGCCAGCACCCCTGGGCCACCGGCCTGTTCGATCTGCTCAACTTCCTCGACTTCGCCAGCGACCATAGCGACGCCTTCGCCAACGACTTCCGCCAGCAGGATGGCGAGCTGCGCCAGCAGCTGCACGCCCTCGGCATGAGCGAGCTCGCGTTGTGGAAGGGACGGGACGGCGCGGATCTGTTCCTGCTCAACAACGTGCTGGATGCCTACACCCGCCTCTACCGGGTCGCCCGCTACACCCGCCCGGACGAGCTCGACGGCTACCGCAGGCTGCTGGATGACTCCGTCATCGCACTGGTTCGCCACCACGACCTGATCCCGGGCGGCCAGCAGAGCCAGGATCTGCTGGACGACATGTCGCTGACCCTCTCCACCTACTACCTGACCTACACGGATCGCACCGGCGAGGCCTGCATCAGCGGCGACTTCGCCGGACTCTGCACCCCTGTCCGGGTGGAGGACGTACTGCCGTTCGAGCACACCTGCTCGCCGACCCTGCGCCTGCGGGCCCAGGATCTGACCATGGATCAGGCCGAGGGGATCTGCCGTGAGCTGGGGGCCGAGGAGCAGCAGTTCCACCGCCAGATGGAGACCGGCGGTCAGCCGGTGGCGGACGATCTCAACGAGGCGCTGGAGCTGGTGATCTTCGACTCCTCCGCCGACTGGAAACGCTACGGCAGCGCCCTGTTTGGCGGCGTCTCCACCGACAACGGCGGCATCTACCTCGAAGGGGATCCGGCCCGTCCCGGCAACCAGGCCCGCTTCTTCGCCTATGAGGCAGAGTGGAAGCGCCCCGCCTTCCAGGTGTGGAACCTGCGCCACGAGTACGTCCACTACCTGGACGGTCGTTTCAACCAGTACGGCAGCTTCGGCCACTACCCGCTCAACCGCACCACCTGGTGGTCGGAAGGGCTGGCGGAGTTCATCGCCCACGGCCAGTGCTTCGCCCGCGGCCTGGACAACGTCGCCGGTCGCCCGGCGGCCGAACGACCTGCCCTGGCCGACATACTGCACCTGGATTACGACAAGGGGGGCGAGATGGTCTACTCCTGGTCCTATACGGTGCATCGCTTCCTGAGCGAGACCGGCCGCGGCGCCAGCTGGCTGGCCATGGCCCGGGCCCTGCGAGGCCCGGATCAACAGCAGGCGATGAGCGACTTCGAGGCCGAGCTGGACGCCCTGATCGCAAACGACAGCGAGGCCTATCAGGCCTGGCTCGGCCGGGATCTGCTGCCCTGGTGGGACGCCAACAAGGAGTCTGAGGAGTGCAAGGCGAACGACTCGGCCCATTGAGGGTGAGCCATGAATGAGGAAGGGCGGCCATGGCCGCCCTTGTTTATGGCGCCCCTTGATGGGCTCAAGATAGCGCCGCGCTCTGCGACAGCCTGTGCCCGAGTGACGCCATGGGGGCGCATCAAACCTGACGCGCCACGGCAACTTGTAATAGAATGGCCCCCTGTCATCTCTTACTTCAGACCCGAACCGCACCGCGCATGAAGAAGTTTGCCAAGATCCTGCTCGCCTGCCTCTGCCTGCTGCTGGCCTCAGTCGCCGCGCTGCTGGGCTACAGCGAGTGGACCGTCTCCGACGCCCGTCACTACACCTACGACGACGTCGAGGCGGTGCCCTACAATCGGGTCGCCCTGGTGCTCGGCACCTCCAAATATCTGATCGGGGGCAGCCCGAACCACTACTTCAAGTACAGGATCAAGGCCGCCGCCGAGCTCTACAACAACGGCAAGGTGGACTACATCCTGGTCTCCGGCGACAACGCCACCGTCCAGTACAACGAGCCGCGCCAGATGCGGCGGGCCCTGATCCAGGCGGGCATCCCCGCCAGCGCCATCTACAGCGACTACGCGGGCTTTCGCACCCTGGACTCCATAGTGCGGGCCAAGGAGGTGTTCGGTCAGGCTCGCTTCACCGTGGTCTCCCAGGCCTTCCACAACGAGCGCGCCATCTTCATCGCCCGTCACTTCGGCATCGAGGCGGTCGGCTTCAACGCCCTGGATCCCAGCGCCTATCAGGGCATCAAGACCCGGGTGCGCGAGGTGTTCGCCCGCCTGATGGGGCTGCTCGACCTCTACGTGCTGGACAAGGGGCCCAAGTTCCTCGGCGAGCCCATCGTCATCGGTGGTCCCATCCCCTGTCAGCCCCTGAGCACCATAGGGGCCAGCCAGCCCTGCCTGCCGATTCCCGCGGCCAAGACGCCGGCCAAGCCCGCGAAGCCATCACAACCCGTGCCCAGCGCGGCGGTAGCGACCGCGACAAGTTCGGCCTTAGCCACGGCAGCCAGCAGTGCCCCCGCCACATCGAGTGCTGCCGAGGTGACCAGTGCGGCGGTAGCGACAGATGCAGACAAGGCAACCGACTGAGCTCGGTGACGAAACCCCAAAAAGAGACCCGCCAACTGGCGGGTCTCTTTTTTCATCTATGGCAGTAAATGCCGCTCTTTATGCCAGCGCCTGCTGGTAGCGACGCGCCACTTCCGGCCAGTTGACCACGTTATAGAAGGCGGCGATATAGTCCGGGCGCTTGTTCTGGTACTTGAGGTAGTAGGCGTGCTCCCACACGTCCAGCCCCAGGACGGGCACCAGCCCCTCCATCAGGGGGCTGTCCTGGTTGGCGCTGCTCACCACCTGCAGGTGACCCGCCTTGTCCACCACCAGCCAGGCCCAGCCGCTGCCGAAGCGACTCAGGGCCGCCTGGGTGAAGGCCTGCTTGAAGGCATCCAGTCCCCCCAGATCCCGATTGATCGCCTCGGCCAGCTCACCGCCCGGCTCACCGCCCCCTTGCGGGCTCATCACCTGCCAGAACAGGCTGTGGTTGGCATGGCCGCCACCGTGATTGCGCACCGCCCCCTGCACGCTCACCGGCAGGCTGTCGAAACGGGCGAGCAGTTCGTCCACCGGCAGGGCAGCCAGCTCGGGGAGCTCGGCCAGGGCGGCATTGAGGTTGGTGATATAGGTCTGGTGGTGACGGCTGTGGTGGATCTCCATGGTCAGCGCGTCTATGTGAGGCTCCAGCGCGTCATAGGCATAGGCGAGGGCAGGCAGGGTATGGCTCATGTTCGTTCTCTCTCTTGTTGGGCTCAATGCAATCGATGGGCGGGCTCGGTCTGGCACTGACATTGACCGAGGCAGCGCAAAATGCCGTCGTGATGACCGTGTTTCTGCACGAAGGCGAGCAGCTCGGTGAGGGTGCTGCGGCTATGGCGAAGGGCCGCCGCCCGCAGGGGATCCGGGCTTGCGGGAGACTGGCTGGTGGCGAGCAGGCAGTCGTGGACATGGCACAACATGTCGGCGGCCCTGTCCGGCAGCGTCATGGCTACCAGCAGATCCGCCAGGTTGTGGTGGGCCACCACCAGGGCTGCCACGGCTTCGTCCGCATCCGGCCAGCAGGCGAACTGCTGACGGGCCAGCCACAGGGCCTGCTGGTAATAGTCGAGCGCCCTGGCGTGCTCTCCCGCATCGAAGTGGCGATTGCCACTCAGGGTCTGCGCCTTCCAGTGCACCATGCTGCTCTCCCCGTCGGTGGCACCGACCCATCCCTTCACCCAGGTTACCGTCATGACTCAGACACTCAAATGATAATAATTATTATTTAACTTATTTGATGGACGGATACAAGGAATAGTTGGCGCTGCCTCTTTTTGCCCATATGGGTAGGGTTTTTCTGCAATCCCCGGTTTAGTGATCCCATCCACAGATACATTTGAGTTCAGCTACCATGCTGCTGCTACCGGCATGAGGCCGGTGGCTGCCGGAGCGCAGTCGGTTTTCACAAGGATGGTGAAGATGAAAAGATGGCTATTGGTGCTCCTGTGCGCCCTGCCCATGCTGGGCCAGGGGGCCGGCTATACCCAGACCCGCTACCCCATAGTGCTGGTGCACGGGCTGTTCGGCTTCGACAAGCTGCTCGGGGTCGACTATTTCTACGGCATTCCCCAGGCCCTGACCCGGGACGGCGCCCGCGTCTACGTGGCACAGGTCTCCGCCACCCAGAGTTCGGAGCTGCGCGGCGAACAGTTGCTCAGGCAGGTACAGCAGGTGCTCGCCATCACGGGGGCCGACAAGGTGAACCTCATAGGTCACTCCCACGGCGGCCCCACCATTCGCTATGTGGCCTCGGTCGCCCCCGAGCTGGTCGCCTCCGCCACCAGCGTGGGGGGCGTCAACCAGGGCTCCGAGATCGCCGATCTGGTGCGCGCCAGGGTGGCGCCGGGCTCGGTGGCCGAGCAGCTGGCGGTGGCCGCCGCCTCGGCGCTCTCCGGGGTCATCTCGCTGCTCTCCGGCGGCAGTGACCTGCCCCAGGATCCCCTCGCCTCCCTCGATGCCTTGACCAGCGCCGGTGCCCAGCGCTTCAACCAGCGCTATCCGGAAGGACTGCCCAGCCAGCACTGCGGCGAGGGGCCCCTGCTGGCCGACAACGGCGTCTACTACTTCTCCTGGAGCGGGCGCGGCAACATGACCAACATACTGGATCCCGTGGATCCGGCGCTGGCACTGACCGGCACCTTCTTTCACGAGCCCAATGACGGCCTGGTCGGGGTCTGCAGCAGCCACCTCGGCAAGGTGATAGGCACGGCATACCGGATGAACCACCTGGACGAGGTGAACCAGTCGTTCGGCATCCACCACCTGTTTGACACGGATCCCGTCACCCTCTATCGCCAGCACGCCAACCGCTTGCAGAGGCTGGGGCTATGAGACGGCTCCTGCTGGTCGCCCTATCCCTCGGCGCGGCCCTGCTGGGCACACTCCTGCTCTGGCCCGAGCCTGCCCCTGATCTGGCGGCGGCCCCCGAGCGGGGAGCCCTGCGCCACCAGCTGGCCCAGCGGCTGGAGCAGGGCGAGACGGACGAAGAGGACGCCATGCTGGCCCGCTATCGGCAGTTTCTGCGGGCGGAAGGGAGCCTGACGGTGCCGACGGATCCCGGCCTCGCCAGCCTGCAGCTGCTGTTTGACGAGCGTGAACGGCTGCGCCGGCAACACTTCAGTCCCACCGAGCAAGCGTCGCTGTTTGCCGAAGAGAGGCTGATGGAGCAGTGGACCCTGAGGCGCAAGGCGCTGGCAGAGGCCGATGCCGCCGACAGGGTGATGCTGGGGGAAGAGCTGGCGCTCTGGCTGGCGGAGCAGCCCCAGTGGTTCAGGGAGGCGGAGGCCAACGGTCGCCTGCTCGGCGATCTGCAGCGCCTGGAGCGACTCCCCCCCGCCGAACGGGACGCCGTGCTGCTGGAACAGCTGGGGCCTGAGGCGGTGGATCGGCTGCGCCAGCTGGCGCAGAGCCAGCAGGGGTTCGATCGGCAGCTGGCGGGCTATCTGGCGGAACTCGAGCCCCTGCTCCCCCTGGACAGGGCCGAGCAGCAGCAGGCGATCCTGGCGCGCTGGTTCGAGCCTGGGCAGTGGCGGCGGGTGGAGGCGCTGACCCGGCAGAGACTCGGGGAGCGGCCATAAATGGCGAGGGGGCCCCGACGGCCCCCTCGCTTCATGCTGTCACCGCACTCATTGCGGCTTGTTGGCTCCCGGCAGCGGCTGCCAGGTGAGGCGGGTCACCTGGGTGCCCTGTACCTCGCAGGTGAGGCAGAGATCCTGCCACCCCTTCTCCTGGCGCAGGGAGACCTCCCCCTTCATGCCCTCAGCCCCCGTCTTGAGCCTGGCCTGCTCGAAGGTCACCTTGTCGCCCTTGGCCAGCGCCATCAGCTTGCCGTTGCAGAGCCACCGGGTCAGCTCGGCCCCCTTCAGCTTGACGCTGCCTTCGCCGGCCTGCTGCTCCGCCTGACTCGGCACGAACAGCGCGCTCAGCTCGGCCGCCCGTTTGGTGAGCCAGGCCTCCCGCTGCTGCATGCTCATCTTGCTGACGAACTCGGCGGGCTGCCCCTTCTCATCCAGCCACTGAGTCAACTTGCCGCCGTCATCGAAGGCGAACTGGGCGGCGGGCTCCTTCACCCCGAACAGCTTGCCGCCCTTGAAGTAGTAGCGGCTCTCCCCCTCCTGCTTGCCCTGCTCGTTCAGTATGGGCACGGCTATGATGACGGGAACCCCGTCGATCCAGGCCTTGATGTCCACACCGTCATGGCTGAACAGCCGGGTGTCGAGACCATAGTCGGCCCCCTTCTCCATCAGGGTGAACTGCTCGGCCAGGGTGGTGGCCAGAGAAGGCAGGGAGCAGAGTCCCAGTCCCAAGCCGAGGCTCAGGGCGATCGCTGTCTTGCGCATAAGTGTCCTGTGATGGCCAAAAGGCCAGGTTAACTCTCTACCAGCCAGGCCCTCAGCCCCTCCCGGTGCGCGTCACTCAGGGGGATGGACTGACGGGTCTGGTAGTCAAAATGGATCAGGGTCGTCTCGGCGGTCACCGCCAGCTCGCCCCCCTGCCAGGCCTCCTGCCAGAGGGTGAAGGAGCTGGTGCCGATGCGCCGCACCCCCGTCTTTATCAATACCTGCTGGCCATAGAACAGCTCCCGTTTGAACTGCACCGCATAGCCCGCGATGATCAGATGCCAGTCGTGCACATCCAGCTCGGGAGAGAAGAGGCGAAACAGGGGATCACGGGCCGATTCAAACCAGACCGCCGGCACCGTATTGTTGATGTGGCCGAGGGCGTCCGTCTCTTGAAAACGGGGTTGGATCTGCATTTCCAGCATGGATATCGACTCCTTGTCGTGGGACCGCGCACAGGCTAGCGCGCCAACCCTTATGACTCAAGCGTCCCGGCATCCGGGTGGGAGCCGCCTCCGGTTTCCGGCGCCGCCATCCCCTGTTCGGGTTTGAGCCAGGCGCTGCGAAAATCGAACCAGCCGAGGGCCGTCATCCGCACCCCGTGCACACCGACCCGGCTCTCCAGCTCCAGCCAGTGATGAAACAGCGGCACGAACCAGCCCTGGCGCTGCACCTTGGCCAGCAAGGCCCGTGGGCCTGGCTCGGCGCCGCTGGCGCGCCACTGCGTCAATCCCTGCCACAGGGCCTGCTGGCCCCCCCATACCCGGCGCAGCAAGGGGGTGCCCTGGAGCCAGGCGTAGGGGGCGAAGGCGTGTTCATGCTCCAGGTTCAGGGTGCCGAGCCAGAGATCCACGTCTTGATCCTCCCCGCTCACCCAGCGGCCGTAATCCAGGGTGCGCACCTCGAGCCGGATCCCCTGCTCTGCCAGCAGGCTGGCCATGGCATTGGCGCACTCGTTGAACTCCAGATGCTGGTTGAAGCAGGCCAGCACCAGCTGGCGCGGCAGTTGCTTAGGCGTCGGCAGCGGGGCCGGCTGCACCTCACGCCAGTGGGGCAGCAGGCCGAGGGCACTGGTCCAGCCCCGTTGCAGCTCGGGGGCGACCCGTCCCATCAGGGCGATGGGGTTGAGCAGCCGGGTCAGCCACTGGCGCAGGGCGGGATCCTGCAGCGGGAGGGATCTGTCGTCCTGCAGCAGGAAGTAACAGCCAGATTCCAGCTCCGACTCGCCGCGCATGGTGCCAAGCTCGGGGCTGTCGCGCCCCAGCTGCAGGTGGCTCTCCAGCCGCTCCGCCAGCTCCGGCAGCATCCAGATGTCGATCTCGTCGAGCAGGGCCCGCAGCCCGAAGTAGTCGTCGAAGGCCGCAAGGCACAGGTGCAGGGGATCGTTGGCGGTGACCCGGTAGGGGCCCGTGCCCACGGGTTGCAGGGCAAAGCCCGCCTCCCCCTTGAGCTCGCGGGGCAGGATGGCCGCCACCGGCTCCGCCAGCAGGTGCAGCAGCAGGGGATCCGGGCTGTCGAGGTGCAGATCCAGGGTGCGCGGCCAGCGACTCTCCAGCCGGGCGAGGTGGGCAAACAGCGGGCGATCCCGCAGGCCGAGCAGGCTCTCCATCACATCTTCCACCGCCAGCTCGCGGCCGTGGTGAAAGCGCACCGCCGGGCGCAGGTAGAAGCGCCAGTGACAGGGGCCGAGACACTCCCAGTGGTGAGCCAGATCCCCCTCGATTTCCCCATTTTCCTCATTTCGCCGGGTGAGGCCGTTGAAGATCTGGCGGCTGAGGTGCACCTCGGAGCGGCGCAGGGGATCCGTGGGCAGCAGGTGGGGCAGCGGCCGGTAGTAGGGCACCCGCAGGATCTGGCGCCCCTCCCGGGTGGCCTGACCGAGCTGCTCGATGAGCAGCGGGGTGAGCAAGTCCAGCCGCCCCTCCGCCAGCCGCACCGCCTGGGCGAGCTGCCCCTGGCTCAGCAGATCCCGCAGGCGGCGGCGAGTCAGGCTCTCCTGATTGTCCAGCAATATGAGCCGGGAGCGTCGCCCCCGTCCCGCCTCCGCCGACCAGCTGAGCCAGCCCTGATCCTGCATGCGGCGCAGCAGCAGGCGGGCGTTGCGCGGGGTGCAGCAGAGCAGATCCGCCACCTCGGCGAGGCTGGTCTCCCGCTCGTCACAGCCAAGCTGCTGGGCGAGCCGTTGAAATTGCTGGTAGAGGCGGCGGCTGGGCATAAAAGAGGAAATCCTTGCCAATCAAGTCGTCAGTTTTTACTTCCTCATTTTAGCTCAATACTGTTGGCGAACGTGAGCACCACAGCACAGGAGCACCATCATGAGCCAGACCAACCCCCATGCACCGAACCGGATCCAGCAAGGAATGCGCCGCTACTTCCGCCGGATCCAGCCCCGCCCCCTGACCCTGATCGAGGATCCCATGCAGCAGCTCAACCGCCTGATGCAGTGGGACATGCAGCAGATAGACGACAGGGAGTATCGTCGCCGCCTCTGATCGGGCCAGGACTCCGGACGGGAAAGGGCGCGGCAGGATCACTGCAAGCCCCTGACAATGCTTTGCCGGATTGGGTGGTTTACATCGGCACAGGGCCTGCTAGATTGGACGTCTATCCATCCATAATGGCGACGACGTCCAACAAGGAGTGTGTGATGAAAGATGCGACCCTGGCCCTGCACCACGGCTTTTCCAGCGACCCCACCACCAAGGCGGTGGCCGTGCCCATCTACCAGACGGTGGCCTACGAGTTCGACAGCGCCCAGCACGGGGCGGATCTGTTCAACCTGGCGGTGCCCGGCAACATCTACACCCGCATCATGAACCCCACCAACGACGTGCTGGAACAGCGGATGGCCGCCCTGGAGGGGGGCATCGCCGGGCTGGTGGTCTCGGCGGGTTCCGCCGCCATCACCTACGCCATCCAGGCGCTGACCGCCGCCGGCGACAACATAGTCTCCACCCCCCAGCTCTACGGCGGCACCTACACCCTGTTCGCCCACATGCTGCCGAGCTTCGGGGTCGAGGTGCGCTTCGCCAAGGATGACAGCGCCGAGGCCATCGCCGCCCTCATCGACGACAGGACCAAGGCGGTCTATTGCGAGAGCATCGGCAACCCGGCGGGCAACATCGTCGATCTGGCCGCCTTCGCCAGGGTGGCCCACGCCCGCGGCGTGCCCCTCATCGTCGACAACACGGTCGCCACCCCTGTGCTGTGCAAACCCATAGAGCACGGCGCCGACATAGTGGTGCACAGCCTCACCAAGTATGTCGGTGGCCACGGCAACTCCCTGGGCGGCGTCATCGTCGACTCGGGCAAGTTCCCCTGGGCGGATCACGCCGAGCGCTTCCCCCAGCTCACCCGGCCCGAGCCCTCCTATCACGGGGTGGTCTATACGGACGCCTTTGGCCCGGCCGCCTTCATCGGCCGGGTGCGCACCGTGCCCCTGCGCAACACGGGGGCGGCACTGGCGCCGATGAACGCCTTCCTGCTGCTGCAGGGGCTGGAGACCCTGAGCCTGCGCATGGAGCGCCACGTGGACAACGCCCTGCGGGTAGCCCACCACCTCAGGCATCACCCCAAGGTGGCCTGGGTCAGCTACGCCGGCCTGCCGGGCCACCCCCACTATCCGCTGGCGGAGAAGTACATGGCCGGTCGCCCCTCGGCCATCCTCTCCTTCGGTCTGAAAGAAGGCTACGAGGCAGGGGTGCGCTTCTACGATGCGCTGAAGATCTTCAAGCGGCTGGTCAACATCGGGGATGCCAAGTCCCTGGCCTGCCACCCCGCCTCCACCACCCACCGCCAGCTGAGCGAAGCCGAGCAGGCCAAGGCCGGGGTCAAGCCGGAGATGATCCGGCTGTCGGTCGGGATCGAGGCGATCGAAGACATACTGGCGGATCTGGATCAGGCGCTGGAAGCCTGAGTCTGCATGGAGCGGGCATCTGCCCGCTCTTTTTTGTCCATCGGTGAACCACTTGCCTCGCCCCTTCGTACACCCAATCCCGCCACCGAATCGAGGTTCCCATGATAGTCCTGCACCACCTGAACAAGTCCCGCTCCCAGCGCATCATCTGGCTGCTCGAGGAGCTGGGCCTGCCCTACGAGATCAAGGCCTACCAGCGCGACACCACCACCTTTCTGGCACCGCCCGAACTCAAGGCCATCCACCCCCTCGGCAAGTCACCGGTCATCGAGTTCGACGGCCGGGTGCTGGCAGAATCCGGCGCCATCACCGAGTACCTGATCGCCCGCCACGCCCCCGAGCGGCTCGCGCCAGCCACGGACAGCCCCGACTACCCCGAATACCTGCAATGGATCCACTTCGCCGAGAGCTCCGGCATATTGCCGCTGCTGCTGGACATGTTCGTACGCAAGGATGGCAGCCCGATGCGCTTCCTGCCGGGCTACGCCCAGGCGGAGTGCGCCAAGGTGCTGGGCTATCTCAATGAGGTGCTGGCAAGCCGCCGCTATCTGGTGGGGGATCGCCTCTCCGGCGCCGACATCATGAACTCCTTCCTGGTGGATCTGCTGGCCCAGGGCGGCCAGCTGGCCCGGTTCCCGCACCTTGAGGCCTACTGGCAGCGGCTCAATACCCATCCGGCCCGCCAGAAGGCGGCAGCCCTGGAGCGCGAGCTGGATCAGGGGGCCTGAGCCCCGGCACCTCACCACAGCATGCAAAACGCCCCGAACTCGGGGCGTTTTCTTTTCAGCTCGGAAGCCGAGGCTTAGAGCGTGTGGGAGAGGATCCGTGCCACCTTGTCGGGATCGATATCTTGCTGCTCACCCAGGGCGGTCAGCCCGAAGCGCTTGAGGTTGGAGCAGACAGAACGCAGGGATCACAGCGCGTGGGAGAGGATCCGCGCCACCTTGTCGGGATCGATATCTTGCTACTCACCCAGGGCGGTCAGCCCGAAGCGCTTGAGGTTGGAGCACAGAACGCAGGGATCACAGCGCGTGGGAGAGGATCCGCGCCACCTTGTCGGGATCGATATCTTGCTGCTCACCCAGGGCGGTCAGGCCGAAGCGCTTGAGGTTGGAGCACAGAACGCAGGGATCACAGCGCGTGGGAGAGGATCCGCGCCACCTTGTCGGGATCGATATCTTGCTGCTCCCCCAGGGCGGTCAGGCCGAAGCGCTTGAGGTTGGAGCAGATGGCGGGGATGCAGCTCTCGTTCAGGCCGTAGTCGGCGAGGCGGGTGCCCACCCCCATCTGCTGGAAGAACTGCTCGGTACGGATGATGGCCTCCTCGATGCGCAGCGCCTTGTCCTCCCGACGGGAGTGCCAGACCCGCTCGGCGAACTGGGCCAGCTTCTCCTGCTTCTGGGCCGCCTGTTCCCGCAGCAAGGAGGGCAGCACCACCGCCAGGCTCTGGGCATGATCCAGCCCGTGCAGGGCGGTGAGCTGGTGACCTATGGCATGGGTGGACCAGTCCTGGGGCACGCCGCGCCCAATGAGGCCGTTGAGGGCCAGGCTGGCGGCCCACATCAGGTTGGCCCGCACCTGGTAGTTGGTGGGCTCCGTCAGCGCCCGCGGGCCGTTGTCCACCAGCACCTGCAGCAGGCCCTCCGCCAGCCGGTCCTGCACATCCCCTCCCACCGGGAAGGTGAGGTACTGCTCCAGGATATGGACGAAGGCATCCACCACGCCGTTGCCCACCTGGCGCACCGGCAGGCTGTAGGTGGTGGTGGGATCCAGCACCGCAAACCGGGGCAGCACCAGCGGATTGTAGAAGGAGAGCTTGGCCTCTCCCCGGCTCACCACGGCGGCGGGATTGCTCTCGGAGCCGGTGGCAGGCAGGGTCAGCACGCAGCCGAGCGGCAGCGCCCCCTTGACCGGCGCCTTCTCCAGCAGGATGTCCCAGGGATCCTCCCCCTCGAAGCAGGCCGCGGCGGCCACGAACTTGGTGCCATCCACCACGGATCCGCCGCCAACCGCCAGCAGGAAGTCGATGCGCTCGCGCTTGACCAGGGCCACCGCCTCCATCAGCTGATCGTACTGGGGATTGGCACCTATGCCGGGAAACTCCAGCCACTCCCTGCCCGCCAGCGCCTGGGTCAACTGCTCATAGACGCCGTTCTGCTTGATGCTGCCGCCGCCGTAGAGCACCAGCAGGCGGCTGCCCGCCGGGATCAGCTCCGGCAGCGTGGCTATCTGGCCCTCCCCGAAACAGACGCGGGTGGGATTGGCATATTGGAAGTTGTACACGGCAGAGCCCTCGGTTGAATGCATGCAGGGGGATTGTGCGCCAGCCATACCATCAGGTCAAAAAACGGGAGCGAGCCATCAACATGGTGATGCCCCCCCGTTGGCATCATGGTACTCAGGCATGACTTTCCATGGTGTCACTGGCGCAGTCCCCTGCTCCCTCATGGCGCCGCGCCATGCCGTCATCCCATTGGGTCAAAAACGGGAGCGAGCCATCAAAATGGTGATGCGCTCTCTTTGGCATGATGGTACTCAGGTGTGACTTTGCTATGGTGTCACTGGAGCAGGGGGCTCACTCCCCTGCTCCGTCATGGCGCCGCGCCATGTCGTCATCCTGACGCCTCTCACGGGGTTCTGTTTTCCAGCCATAGGGTCTAATCATGAAACTGAAGCACGCATGGATCGCAGGAGTGCTCACTCTCTGTGTCAATCCCCTGATACAGGCCGCCGAGGTGACCGCCAATGTGGCCGTCACTCCGGGCCAGGCCAGCCTGGCAGAAGAGGTGAAGGCCGAGGCGACCGTCACTGCCCTCGATCTCGCGACCCGCAAGATCAGCCTGAAGAATGCCGAAGGCGAGACCTTCGATCTGGTCGCCGGGGAGGAGGTGACCAACCTCCAGAACCTCAAGGTGGGGGACGTGGTGGCGCTGCGCTACCTGCAACTGCTGGATCTCGAGCTGCTCAAGGGCACAGCTGGCGTGAGAAAGCGGGTGGTAGAGGTAGAGGGGAGCAAGGCGGCCGCCGGCCAGCAACCGGGCGCCGGGGCTGGCATGCAGGTCACCATCTATGCCGACGTCATCGACGTCGACAAGGCGCAGCAGACCATCAGGGTCAAGGGGGTGGACAATACCCTCACCCTCAAGGTGAGAGATCCGGCCCAGTTCGCCCTGATCGCCAAGGGGGATCAGATCAAGGCCGTCCAGACCACGGCCATCGCCATAGGAATCGTGCCCAAACAGCCCTGAGGCACGCCGTCTGCGGCAGGGAGGGCGCTGGCGCTCCCTGCTTCATCCTTCCCCGGCATCCGGGGCAACATCTTGCCCATCCGACACCAAAGATTGCCGTTCGAGTCGGCAGTGTCAGGCCTGGGTGCTCTGCCCGCTCGACGACTTGCCGGTGAGCCTGTCCATGGCCGCCTTGAGCATGGCATCACGCTGCTCGGTCAGGGCCCGGGTCTGGGTCTCCCGCTCTTCGGCCGAGAGCGTCTTGTTGTCGGCCACCCCCTTGATCTGGCTCTCGAGATCGTCAAATTTTTTGCGATCGAAGCCGAGTGCCTTGTCCACCAGCTGCTGCACCACCGTATTGTTGGCGCTCCCGGCCAGGGAGGCGCTCTTGCCGCTTCTGGCCAGATGCTCGTAAGTCAGTACCTGCTGCGCCTTGCCGGTCAGCACCTGGCTGGAGAGGCTGACCTGCTGATCCCAGCTCCCCTGCTGGCTGTCATCGCCACTGAGGGTGGCCAGGGCACGGCTGTGGGACGCACTCTGGGCGAGTTGCTGACCATAGGGTTTGATGTCCATGAAGGCTCCAAGCTGCTGCCGGCCAAACCGGCGTCCGGGGAGACACTCCCCGCGAATCACCATGACTCAGCAAGTTGCAGGCCAACTTGACCACCAGCTGGCAGCGATCTGGGATAGGGGGTGGATGGCGCCAGACGGGGGCGGCGGGCGGGATAGAAAACAGAGCGAGAAGAGGCACCCGGGGGTGCCTCTTCTCATCCCGGCGAGACGGGGTTCAGCGACGGCTGATCTGCAGCGGGCCGAAGGTCTGCGCCACCGGCATGATCTCGATGCTGTTGATGTTGACGTGGGCCGGCTGCTGGCTGACCCAGAGCACGGTATTGGCGATGTCCTCCGGCTGGATGGCCTGCACCCCCTGATAGACGGTGGCCGCCTTGGCGTCGTCACCGTGGAAGCGCACGTTGGAGAACTCGGTGCCGCCGCACAGGCCGGGCTCCAGGTTGGTGACGCGGAGGGCGGTGCCCGCCAGATCGGCCCGCAGGTTCAGGCTGAACTGCTTCACGAACGCCTTGGTGGCGCCGTAGACGTTGCCGCCCGGATAGGGGTAGGTACCGGCGATGGAGCCGATGTTGACCACGTGGCCGCGATTACGCGCCACCATGCCCGGCAGCAACAGGCGGGTGAGCAGGGTCAGGCCGCTGATGTTGGTGGCTATCATCTGCTCCCAGTCTTCCAGATCCGCCTTGTGGGCGGGCTCAAGGCCGAGCGCCAGCCCGGCGTTGTTCACCAGCAGCTCCACCTCGCTCCACTCGGCCGGCAGCCCGGCGATGGCGGCGCGGGTGGCGGCCTTGTCCTGCACGTCGAACGCCAGCGGCAGGAACTGTTCGCCCAGCTCGTCGGCCAGGGCGGCCAGCCGCTCGGCGCGGCGACCGGTGCCTATCACCCTGTAACCCGCGTTCACCAGCAGACGGCTGATGGCCTCACCAAACCCGGACGAGGCGCCCGTTACCATTGCGATCATCTGAACCTCCATTGTTATTTATCTGGTTGAAACAAAAAGAATTCACTCATTATCCAGCTCGCGCCCCGTCACCTTGCGCCAGAGGAAGACCGACAGGTGCAGCAGCAGCAGGCCGCTGCCCCCCAGGGCAAACAACAGGCCGGTGAGGGCGTTGACCGAGGTGTCGGCGCCACACCACCACCAGACCAGCCAGCCCACGGCCCCGATAACGAAGGTCTGGATGGCGCAGATCGGGCAGCGTCCCAGCCTGGCCTTGATGGCGGTGGCCAGACAGTCGTCACAGCTCATGGCTGCCCCTCGATGTCGCGGCAGCGCGGCTCATGCTGGCCCCGAAGGCGGTGGCGAGGCAGTTGTCGCAGCTCATCCTATCTCCTCTCTCAAACCTGCTTCAGCGCCAGCACCAGCCGGTGGGCATGCTGGCCCGGGCCGTAGTAATCCGGCAGCCTGAGTCTTGGGCGAAACCCCAGCCCGTGGTAGAGGGTCTGGGCCTCGGGGTTGGCATCGGCCACCTCGAGCCGGACAGCGCCCCAGCCTGCCTCGCGCCCTTCCCGGATCACCTGCTCCAGCAGGCGCCGGGCCCAGCCCTGGCGGCGCACCGTCCAGCGAATGGCGAGGGTCTGGATGATGAGCCTGTCCCAGCCCCTATGCTCCAGCACGCTGAGGTAGCCCATCAACTGCGCCTTCTCATCCAGCAGCAGCAGGGTGCGCCCCCTGGCATGGCTGAGCAGGTAGTGCCAGCGGCTGCGGCCGAAGGCGACCTCGGGGGGGAAACAGTAGCGTTCCAGCTTCACGATGGCGCCCAGATCATCGGTTCGGGCCGCGCGCACGGTCAACACGGGGAGTCCTTGTTCGGTTATTTATCCTCAGCACCAGAAATGCGACTTGTATCACAAGTTAGCAAGGCAGAATATTAGGCACTGTAACCTCTTGTTTCCCCTCGCGCCATTGTCGTGCTTGTCGGTGCATCGAAGCCCACTGGGGATCCTGCCTTCTCGGGCAGTCCTTTCTGTGGAGCCGAAAATATGAGTACCTATGTCATCGTCGACGAGCTGGGCGACTGGCCCTGCCATGCCGACTATCTGCTGACCGCCCGCACCTACCTGCAACACGGCGTGCCCACCACCGGCGGCCGCCCCCGCATCATCAACCTCTGCCGCAGTCTGGAGCACCTGAGCGCGGGCTATTACTGCTCATTGCTGGCCCAGGCCCGCAGCCACCACTGCCTGCCGGGGCTGCAGGCCATCAGCCGGCTGCAACCCCAGCAGCCACCGGCCAAGCTGTGGCGCAAGCTGCAGGGCTGGCTGACCCGCCAGAGCGAGGACAGGATCCGGGTGCGCGCCATCTTCGGCCAGTGCGAACAGAGCGAGCTGGCGGGGCTGGCCCGCTACTACTACGGCCTGAGCCAGCTGCCGCTGCAGGAGCTGACCCTGAAACGAGGCCGGCACGGCTGGTCGGTTCGCCAGCAGCAGAGCCTCTCCCCCCTGGCGCTCAGCCCGAGCGAGAAGGCACTGATGGTGCAGCACGCCCAGGCGCTGGTGGGCACCGGGGGCGAGGAGCAGACGGCGCCCCTCTATCAGCTCGCCATCCTGATGGATCAGAACGATGGCCGCGCCAGCAGCGATGCCCTGGCGATAGAGCGCTTCATCCAGGCCGCCGCCACCCAGGGGATCCAGGCCGAGATACTGGCCCCCTCCGCCATCGAGCGGCTGCCGGAGTTCGACACCCTCTGGCTGCGGGCAGAGACCGCGGTCGGCCACTACACCTTCGAGTTCGCCCGCCGCGCCGAGCAGCTCAAGATGCCGGTGATCGACAGCTCCCGTGCCATCCTCGCCTGCAGCAACAAGCTCTACCTCTACGAGCTGATGGTGCGCAGCGGCGTGCCCATGCCCCCCACCATGGTGGTGACCCGCCGCGGCCGCCACCAGGTGGACGAGCTGGTGCAGCGCCTCGGCCTGCCACTGATGGTGAAGGTGCCCGATGGTGCCCAGGGCCGGGATCTCGCCATGGCGAGCGACGAGACCCAGCTCGCCCGCCTGCTGGACGAGGGGCTGGGCCGCTCCGCCCTGCTGCTGGTGCAGAGCCGGATCCCCGCCGAGTTCGACTGGCGCATCGGCTTTCTCGACGGCTCGCCGCTGTTCGCCTGCCGCCGCTACCGGCCGGAGCCCGGCAATCGCATCCGCCGCCGCAAGCACCCCCTCGACATGAGCCGGATCGAGGCGCTGCCGCTCACCGAGGTGCCGGAGCGGGTGTTGCAGACCGCCCGCCGCGCCGTGCACCAGCTCGGCAACGGCCTGTTCGGGGTGGATCTGCGCCAGCAGGGCCAGGGCTGCGTGCTGCTGGAAATCATCGACAATCCCTGGATACGTGGCGATATTGAAGACAGAGAGGCCAAAGATCTCTACGAGCGCCTGGCCAGGGCCTTCAGGCAACGGCTGGAGAACCGGGGGCAGAGCGCGGCAGGATAACAAGCAGGATCGGCAGAGGTGGGTATGATGACAACGCAGTGGTGGGACATAGCGCCCCTTGGCTGGAACAACATTCTGGCCTGTCTGGTGTGTGGCGGTCTGGTGGGGCTGGAGCGGCAGTTGCACGGCAAGCCGGTCGGCATTCGCACCTCCTCCCTCATCGTGCTCGGCACTTACTGCTTTCTCGCCATCGGCGCCGCCGTCAGCCCGCAGTCTGCGGATCAGGCGCGGGTGCTGGGCCAGCTCATCACCGGCATCGGCTTCCTCGGTGCCGGGGTCATGATGACCCGGGATGGTCAGGTGCTGGGGGTGACCTCGGCCGCCACCATCTGGATGCTGGCCGCCCTCGGCGCCCTGATCGGCATGGGAATGCTGCACCAGGCCGTGCTGCTCACCGGCGTGACCCTGGGGATCCTGGTGGGGGTTCACTACCTGGAGACCAGCTTCAAGAGCCTGCGCCGTGGCGTGCACAACCGGCTGGAGCACTGGCGCAACGGCAACGAGCGCGGCGCGCCGGCCAGCCCCCGTCAGGAGGAGCTCGGCAGCGGTCTCGAGAAGTGACCCTGCCGCCAGCTGGCAACAACAAGGGCTCCCGCGGGAGCCCTTTTGCTGTCTGCCGTCTCATTGCAACAGCAGGAAGCGGCCACTGAGGGGCGGCAGGTCCACCGTCAGGCTGCTGCCCCCCATGGCCAGGCGCTCGCCGCTCTGCAGATCCACCAGGGCGCTGCCGCTGCGCAGCTTGGCCAGAGGCAGGCTGTAGCTCTGGGGCGTGGTGGAGAGGTTGAGCAGGTAGACGATCTGTTCCGCCGCCGTCTGCTTGATGTCGCCATAGACGCTGCCCTCGGCCACCAGCTTGACTCGCTCCCCCTGGTAGAGGGCGGGGTGGGCGGCGCGCAGGGCCATCAGTTGGCTGAGCCACTGCTTCAGATCGCTCTGCTCGCCGCTCGGCACGAAGCCGGTGACACCGGGCACCTTGCCATCGCTGCGGGCCACATGATCGTCGCACAATCCCTGGGCCGCACAGTCGCCGCTGACCTGGGCCGCAAAGCCCGGCACCTCGTCGCCAAACTCCTCGCCGTAGTAGAGGGTAATGGGGCCGGAGCGGGCCGCCAGGAAGCTGAAGGCCGCCTTGTGGCGCTGCCAGTAGTCCGCCTGATTGAAGTTGCCGCGATCCAGCAGATCGCCGAAGCGCACCAGATCGTGGTTGCCCAGCATCAGGTTCGGCATGGCGTGATCGGGGTAGTTCTCCACCTTGTTCCAGCTGGCGTCGAGCACGCCGGCCCCCTGCCCGCCCTTGCCGGACTCCTCCACCGCCAGCGCCTGCACCAGGCCGTAGCGCAGCGGGAAGTCGAACGCCGAGGAGAGCGCCGGGTTGTCGCTGCTGCCATACGCCTGGGCGCGGATCTCGTCGGCCCCCTTCCACACCTCGCCCACCATGTAGCCGAGGGTGCCCCACTGCTGGCCGGCGGCCTTGCGCGTTGCGCTGGCCTGCGCCACCTCGGCGCGAATGGCGCGCCAGTCGTCCAGCCCCAGCTGATAGGCCTGATCGAGGCGCCAGCCGTCGATGCCGTACTGCTGGACCCAGTGGCGGGCCACCTCCTTGAAGTAGGCGAGGCTCTCGGGCTGGCCGTAATCCACCAGCTGGCCCGGATAACCGGCACCGCCGCTCTTGAGGGCGGGCAGGCGGCCCTCCGGCGAGGGCTTGCTCACCCCCACCCTGTTGACGTGGCCGAAGACGCCGTCGAGGAAGACGTAGAGACCGCGCTGGTGGGCCGCATCCACCAGGGTCTTGAGCTGGGCGTTGCTGCCGAAGTTGGGATCCACGTTGAAGAAGTCGCAGGCGAAATAGCCGGTGGCATCCAGCCGATCGTCCCCGGCCTGACCGGCGCAGGAGTCGAACACAGGGGTCAGCCAGATGGCGTTGACGTTGAGGCTCTTGATGTGGTCCAGGCTGTCGATGATCCCCTGCAGATCGCCGTTGTGCCTGGAGGGGCCGTAGCCGACGCCGTAGTTGGCACTGCCGTCGCCATCGACGAAGGACTCCACCATCACCTGATAGGTTCTCAGGTTGCAGGCGGGCTGATCATCGCCGTAACAGGCGCGACTGTCCGAGGTGGGAGGCGGATTGACCACGGGGGGCTGGGTTTCGCTGCTGGATCCCCCGCCGCCGCTGCCGCACGCTGTCAGTAACAAGGCGGCCCCGATCAGGCCGCCATGGCGCAACCTTCCTTGTTTCATTGTTATCTTCCCGCTGTGGTGCTGGCGCAAAATGCGCCACCCTGAGGCCATGATAACGGCCTCGCCAGGGCGGGTCTGTGACTGAAAACGTTACCTGACTCAACGAGTTAGCCCGTCACTCTCAGCCCGGGTTGCGATCCGGGAAGGCCTCGTGCTCGTCGATGGGGGCGATCAGGTGATAGACCTCCTGGGCCGACAGGGTGCAGCCCGAGGGCCACTCCAGCTGGTGGCGACGATTGATGAAGACCCGGGCACAACGCCGCTCCGAGTCCAGCGCAGCGAACAGGGGCTGGCTGCGCCAGGGGGTCAGGTCCAGCACCCCGGTGGTGCCGTCCGAGAGCACCACGAACAGGCACCAGCCGTGCACATACTCCACATCGATAAAGACCGGCATCCCTTCGGCTCCGATTGAGAAAATCCGGCGCCATTATAGGCAAGCACCCCGCCGCGCTTTGCCGTGGGGATCACCCAACGCCCAGTCATTTATGCTGTCTTTTGGCTCCCCCGGGATCCCTCATTAAAAAATCAATGTTATCAATAGCATCCAGTGGCCCCCTGCGCCGCAACCTTTCCCTGCCCCCATTGTCATAACCCTGCAATATAAAAAAAGCTGTCCTCGGATGGGCATCAAAAAACAGGCTTTATCAGGAAAAACAATGACAAAAATAAGACATTGGCTGGGTCCATTTTGGCCCATCGCCATTTTTTCGGTGATCGCGCTCGTCGCCCTCTCCGCCAGCCGGGCAGGCCTGGGGCTCTGGCAACAGGAGCGGGTCGACGCCGTCGCCGGTTGGTCGCAACTGCTGCTGCAAGGTATCCGGGTCGACCTTGCCACCCTCTGCTGGTTGGGGGGTGTCCCCGCCGTCTTCACCCTGCTGCTGGCCGGCCCCCATGCCCTGGGCCGCGCCTGGATGCAACTCATCCGGGTCTGGCTGACCCTGGGGCTCTGGCTGATGCTCTTCCTCGAGATCTCCACCCCCGCCTTCGTCACCGAATACGGGGTGCGCCCCAATCGCCTCTATATCGAATACCTCATCTACCCGAAGGAGGTGCTCGCCATGCTGTGGGCGGGGCGCAAGGGCGAGCTGCTGCTGGCCCTGGTGTTCAGCCTGCTGACTCTGGGGGGCGGCTGGTGGCTGAGCGGGCGCCTGATGCGGCACCTGAGCTTCCCGCGCTGGTATCTGCGCCCGGCCTTCGCCCTGCTGATCCTGGCCATCGGTTTCCTCGGCGCCCGCTCCAGCCTGGGGCACCGGGCCCTGAACCCGGCCATGGTGGCATTCGCCAGCGATCCCCTGGTCAACGCCCTGACGGTCAACTCCGCCTACTCCCTCTTCTTCGCCATCAAGCAGATGAGCAACGAGGAGAGTGCTGGCGAATTCTACGGGGAGCTGCCCAGGGAGCGGATCATGGCGCTGGTGCGCGAGGAGAGCGGCCGCCCCGACCAGGACTTCAGCTCCGAGACACAACCCAGCCAGACCTTCAACGAAGCCAGCCATAGCGGCAAGCCGAAGAACCTGGTGATCCTGCTGCAAGAGAGCCTGGGCGCCCAGTTTGTCGGTTCCCTCGGCGGTCTGCCGCTCACCCCCAACATAGATGCGCTGTCCCGGGAGGGCTGGACGTTCGAGCAACTCTACGCCACCGGTACCCGCTCGGTGCGCGGCATAGAGGCGGTGCTGACCGGCTTCACCCCGACCCCGGCCCAGGCCGTGGTCAAGCTCGGCAAGAGCCAGACCAACTTCTTCACCATCGCGGATCTGCTCAAGCAGCGGGGCTATGACACCAGCTTCATCTACGGCGGCGAGAGCCATTTCGACAACATGCGCAGCTTCTTCCTCGGCAATGGCTTCACCACCATAGTCGAGCAGAAGGACTTCAAGAACCCGGTGTTCGAGGGCTCATGGGGCGCCTCGGATGAAGATCTCATGGCCAAGGCCAACGACACCTTCGAGGCACTGCACAAGCAGGGCAAGCCCTTCTTCAGCCTGGTGTTCAGCTCCAGCAACCACGATCCCTTCGAGTTCCCGGACGACCGCATCTCCCTCTATGAACAGCCCAAGGCGACCCGCAACAACGCCGCCAAATACGCGGATTACGCCGTCGGCGAGTTCTTCAGGAGGGCCAAGGCATCGGACTACTGGAAGGACACCCTGTTCCTGGTCATCGCCGATCACGACAGCCGGGTCGGCGGCGCCAGCCTGGTACCCATCCCCCGCTTCCATATCCCTGGGGTCATAGTGGGAGAGGGCATAGCGCCGAAACAGGATCCGCGCATCGTCAGCCAGATCGACATGGCGCCCACTCTGCTCTCCCTGATGGGCATAAGTGCCGACTACCCCATGCTGGGCAAGGATCTGACCCGCATGCCGGCAGACTGGCCGGGGCGCGCCATCATGCAGTACGACAAGAACTTCGCCCTGATGCGGGGCAAGGATGTGGTGATACTGCAGCCGGAGCGGGCGGCGGAAGGCTTCATCTATGACGATGCCCGCGAGACCCTCACCCCGGCCCCGCAGCCGGATGCCATGAAGGATGCTGCCCTGGGCCTGGTGCTCTGGGGCAACCTGGCCTACCAGCAGGGGCTCTACCAGACGGCGCCGGACGACAGGCTGGCCCTCAACTGACGGGATGAAGAAACGAAAAAACCGCCAGCTGGCGGTTTTTTCGTTTCTGCTGCCTCATCCTGAATATGGATCCACCTTTCCCCTCTGAAATAGAATTCCCCGGTGCGGTGCATAGGGGGATGCTCAAGATTGGCCGATATGGTGCAGCCCCATTTAATGACCAGACACTGGCGGAGGGGATCAGGCCTGGCCTTTGGGCCTCACACCCAGGGTATGGCAGATGGCGTAGGTCAGTTCGGAGCGGTTCAGGGTGTAGAAGTGGAAATCCTTCACCCCTTCCTGGCTCAGCACCCGCACCTGGTCGATGGCGATGCTGGCGCCTACCATGTTGCGGGTCATCTGATCGTTATCCAGCCCCTCGAATCGCTGGTGCATCCAGCGCGGGATCTTCACGTTGGTAAAGCCGGCAAACTTGTTGAGGGTCTGGAAATTGGAGACCGGCAGTATCCCAGGCACGATTTCGGCATCGATGCCGATGGCGGCGCAGCGATCGCGGAAGCGCAGGTAGGTCTCCACATCGAAGAAGAACTGGGTAATGGCGCGGTTGGCACCGGCATCTATCTTGCGCTTGAGGTTGAGCAGGTCGGACTGCGCGCTCCTGGCTTCGGGGTGGCCCTCCGGATAGGCGGCAACCGAGATGTCGAAGTCGGCCTCGGACTTGAGCAGGGCGACCAGATCGGTGGCATACATGTCCGGCTTGTCGAGTCCGGGGGGCAGGTCACCGCGCAGTGCCACTATGTGGCGGATGCCGCTGTTCCAGTAGTCACGGGCAATGGTTCTCAGCTCGTCGCGACTGGCATCGATACAGGTCAGGTGCGGTGCGGCGATGAGGCCGGTGCGCTCCTTGATGTCCTTGATCACCTTGTGGGTGCGATCCCGAGTGCCCGAGTTGGCGCCATAGGTCACGGAGACAAACTTGGGTTCCAGCACCTGCAGTCGTTCGATGGATTGCCAGAGGGTATTCTCCATCCCTTCACTGTTGGGTGGAAAAAACTCGAAGCTGACCGAAATGTTGTTACCCAAGTCAGCCAGACTCTGGTTGAGTGCCTCGACCTGACGCGCGCTGTGAAATCCCATCTGCTCTCTCCCTGTCCTACAACCGATTCCTGTACGTCAAAACGGATGTTTGGACGTCTAAACGTCTTTCTATCTTTATGAGAAAACGGATCAAAGTCAACACCGATTTGCCGGCGAAGGCGGGATAAACGATTTTTTTTATTTTGCAATTCGACCCAAGTAACGACGGGCCCCATCCCAAAATGGCCTCAGGCACGCTATGATGCGGGCGGATCGTCCTGGACGTTCTGAATCTGCGTGTGATTGTTTGGCCGGGTTTCCCGGCCTTTTTTTAACTTCTCCCCCTCCCTGCCGATAATCAATTCAAGCATTTGCAGGAGCCTTGTCATGGAAGATCACCCCGGTTTTGCCACCGATTTGCTGTTCGATCGCTATCAGGGCGAGGTGACGGACCATGAAGGGTTCTGGGCCGTGCGCACCCCGACCGCCCCGGATTACTACTTCGGCAACTATCTGCTGCTCCCCACGCCCCCCAGCGACCGCGACAAGGGTTGGCTCGAGGCCAGCTTCGACAAGCTGATCGGCCAGGATCCCAGGATCCGCCATCGCACCTTCCAGTGGCCGCTGGCCGAGGGACAGAACAGCCGGGTCGCCGGCTTCGTGGCGGCGGGATACCAGTACATGGAGTGCGTGGTGCTGGCGCTGGAGGCGGCCGACTGCAAGGCCCCGAGCAACCAGGACCTCGCCCCGGCCCGCCCCTTCACCCCCGCCGACTGGGATGACTGGCTGACCCTGGAGCTCGATGACAGGGACTCGGGCCATGAGCAGGCGAGCTACCTTGCCTACCTTCAGTCGCGGCGCGATCTCTATCAGGCCATGATCGCCGATGGGTTGGGACAGTGGTGGGGTATCTGGCAGGGGGATCGTCTGGTGGCCAGCTGCGGCCTCTTCTTCACCGGCACCATGGGGCGCTTTCAGCTGGTACGCACCCATCAGGATTGGCGCAACCGGGGCCTCTGCCGTCAACTGCTGAGCCAGGTCGCCCGCCAGGGGTTCGAGCGGGCCAGGCAGCTCATCATAGTGGCGGACGAGCACTACCACGCCCAGCGGGTCTACCGCGCCCTGGGCTTCGTCCCGGTGGCGCGCATCGGCAGCCTGTGCCGCTGGGCTCAGCAGCCATAGGCGGATGGCGCAAATGAAAACGGGAGGCTGATGCCTCCCGTTTTTTCATGGTGTAGCCCTTCAGGGCTGCGGCGCTTCCAGCTCGCTGGCCAGTGCCTGCTCGACGTCGGTCGCGGCCGCCGAGGGAGCCACAGCCGCAGACACGGGGGACGCGTTCAGCTCGGTCGAGATGGCCGCGGATGGCGCAGGGACGGCAGCCTCAACCGTGGCGGGAGCGGCGGAGACGGCGGCGGGAGCCGCGCATTGGCAGTCCGGGGTCCTGGCCTGACTGCCCTGATGAGGGGCGTACCAGCCCTTCAATCCCTGCTCCAGCCGGTCGGCGGCGGCTTGCGGCGCCATGGTGCCGAGCAACACCCCCTGGCTCACCTCGGCCAGCTCATCCCCCAGCTTGGGGGTGCCGCGAGAGAGGATCTGGGTAGCGACCCGGATGGTGGAGTCACACTGATCCCGCCACTCCATCATCTCTTTGGCCGCCGGGTTGGTGGCCTCGAAGAAGTGGTTGGAGAGGGAGAAGAACCCCGGCAGCGAGTTGGTATAGAGTTCGGCAAACTGGGAGGTGGTCAGCCACTGCAGGAAGGTCATGGCGGCCTCCTTGTTCTTGCTGGCCGGGTTCATCCCCATGCCGATGTCGGTGTGATCGGTGAAGAAGCAACCGTCACCCTGTTTTGCCACAGGGGGGCGCATGACACCGAAGTCCACCTTGCCGGTGAAGGGGGCTATCTCCCAGGAGCCGGCCGCATAGAAGGCGGCCTTGCCGGAGGTGAACAGCTCGTTGGTGGTGGCGTAGTCACGACCCTCCCCCCCCTCGCCGAGATAGGCGCGCCAGCGGGCCAGCTCCTCGAACACCTTGACGTACTGCGGATTGTCAAGCCGCTCCTGGCCCGCGATCAGTGCCAGTCGGCCATCCTCCCCCTTCCAGTAGTTGGGGCCTATGTTCTGGAAGCCCAGCTCGGAGGCGACCCAGCTCTCCGAACCACTCATGGCCAACGGCACATAGCGGCCATCCGCCTTCACCTTGTCGAGCACGGCGAAGAACTGGTCCCGGGTCTGCGGCACCGCCAGCCCCAGCTCACTGAAGATCTGCTTGTTGTAGAAGAAGCCGTGAATGACGGAGGCCATGGGCACGCAGAAGGTCTGGGCGCCGCTATCGGTCTGCCAGGGGGACTGGGCGAAGCTCGGGAAGTTCTCCATCCCGGCCATCTCGCTCAACTCCGCAAGGTGGCCCGCCTTGAACAGGGCCAGGGAGTCGTCGAACGGGCGGCAGGTGATGAGATCCCCGGCCTTGCCCACTTTCAGGCTGGCCCAGAGGGTCGGCATGTATTCGACGTTCTGCACCCCGTTGAAGCTCACCTGGATGCCAGGGTGAGCGGCCTCGAAGGCGGGAATGATCTTCTCCTCCCACAAGGCCTTGTCATCTATCCGCCAGCTTTCGATCACCAGCTCGCTGGCCATCAGCTGGCCACACAACAGGAGACTCAGGGCCCCGATCCACTTGTTAGCCATAAGTCCTCCTACACCTTGAAATGAGCGATCAATTGCTGCTGCTTGGCGACCAGTTCCGCCAGCACTTCACTGCTGCCTGCCGATTCACGGGCCTCCCGTTCGGTCTCGTAGGCCACGTCCGCAATGCCGGCGATATGACGGGCCACCCCCTGACTGACCGAGATCTGCTCCTGGGCCGCATGGGCGACCTGATCCGCCATCGACTTGATGGCGCTCATCCGCTCGGCGATGGATTGCAGCGCCTTGTCCATGGCCCGGGTCTGCGACACGCAACCCTGGGTCTGCTCCTGGCTGCGTCCCATCACCTCCATCACCTGCTTGCTGGAGCTCTGCAGGTTCTCGATCATGGCCTGGATCTCCTCGGTCGAGGTCTGGGTCCGGTTCGCCAGTGCCCTCACCTCGTCCGCCACCACGGCAAAACCGCGACCGGCATCACCGGCCCGTGCCGCCTCGATGGCCGCATTCAGTGCCAGCAGGTTGGTCTGCTCGGCAATGCTGCGGATCACATCCAGAATGCTGCCGATGTTGTTGCTGAATTCACCCAGCTTGTGGGTGATGCCGACCGCCTCCTCCATGGCGCCCGCCAGCTGTTCGGTGATCTGGCGCGTGGTCGCCACCTGCTTGCGACCGGCGCGAGCCTCCTCGTCGGCCAGATCCACCTCGCGCTTGGTACCATCGGTGGAGCGGGCCACCTCGGTGGCGCTCACTTCCAGCTCGGTGATGGCGGCGGCGACCTGGTCGGTCTGGCTCTTCTGATCCTGCACCCTGGACATGGCGCGCTCGCTGATCTCGGCGGCGCGACTCGCCTCCTCCACCAGATGGCGGGAACCGGCGTTGATCTGGGAGAGCAGCTCCCCCGTCTTGTCCGCCAGGGTGTTGATGGAGCGGGTCAGGCTGCCGAACTCACAACTGCTCTGGTAGTCGATGCGCCGGGTCATGTCCCCGGTGGCCATGCGATCCAGCGCCCGATCGATCAGCTGCAACGGGCGCTGTATGCTGCGCGCCGTGGTGTAACCGATGATGAGCGCGGCGGCGGCAGAGATGGCGGAGACGATCAGGATCCAGAAGCTGGCACTGCTGACGGCGTCATCGGCCCCGATCCGGCTCTGGCTGGCGATGCTGCCCGCCGACTTGCCCATCTCGTCCAGCAGCGCCAGGCTGTTGACCAGGCTGGTATCGAGCTGCAGGTTCAAGGTTTGCAGCGAGGCCGCAAGCTGCTGGGCATGGCGCATGGTGGCCAGCAGCCCCTGCGGGCCGAGCGCCAGCTCTTGCATCCTGTCCAGATTGACGACGAAGCGCTGCCTCACGTCATCGGGTACCAGCACCCGCTCGAGCCGCTTGCGCGCCATCTCGATGTCCTTGGCGAGCACCTTCTCCAGTTCGTTGAGATCTGTCTTGGCGTCGGCCCGACGGATGTTCTTCAGATCCCGGGCAATGCCGGAGGTGATGAGTTCGGCCTTGTTGCGCATGGAGCGCTTGCTGGCGGTCTGCTGCAACAGCAGATCGGCGGCCCACTGATAGGTGTCCTCCAGCCGGATAAAGGCCAGCTCCAGCTCATGACGCCGATCGAGGGCGGCTATCCACTGGCCATGCTGGCTCAGCACCTGATCCGCCAGAGCGTAGAACTCCCGGGTGGCCCCATCGACCTGACGAAAGCGCTCGCCCGCCTCGGCCACGTCGTTAAAGCGGGCCATCTCCTGGCTCTGGGCCTGGAAGCGCGCCTGCTGCGCCTTGAACTGGCTGGCCAGCTGCGGCAACTGGGTGGCATCTTCGCTGGTCCTGTAGGTCAGCACCCAGCGGTTGCTGTCCTGCAAGGCACCCTTGAGCCCGGCAACGGCGATCACCAGGGGAGTGGCACGATCCGATACCTGGGAGAGTCCCTCATTGATTCCCCGGATCTTCAGGATACTGATGAAGCCCAGCAGCACCAGCAGCAGCAACATCAACACAAATCCGGCGATGATCCGCTGCACGATAGATAAACCCATGGAGACATCCTCACTCGTTGGGAAATAAAGGGGTGAACGCAGAGGCTATCGGCAAGTTGAGGCAATGGAAGAGCAATAAGTGACGCCATGGGGGGCCGGATCACAGTTATTGCGCCGCGCCGGACAGAAAAGGGCCCGAACAGAGCCGGGCCAAAGAGACATGCTTGGTTGTCATGGCCTTGAGGCGGCCAACCTTGTCATCAGAAGCGGTAGCCGACGCCGAACATGAAGGCAACCGGATCGATGGAGGTATTGATGGTGCCCACCGCGGTGTGCACGTCGGTGTCGATGTCGATGAGCCAGGCGGAGGCGTTGACGAACCAGCGGTCGTTGATCGCCATGTCCAGGCCCACCTGACCCGCCAGCCCCCAGGAGGAGTCAACGCTCACATCCGTGCCCGCCAGGGCGCCGCGGCCCTCTTCATCGAAGAAGGTGGTGTAGTTGATGCCGGCGCCGACATAGGGACGCACCTTGCTGTTGGCATCCCCGAAGTAGTACTGGGCCATCAGGGTCGGCGGCAAGTGCTTGACCTTGGCGACCTCACCCAGCCCCGGGGTCGACACCGAGTGGGAGAAAGGCGTCGCCGCCAGCAGCTCGACGCCCCAGTTGTCCGTCAGCATGTAGGAGAGGGTCAGCCCCAGCTGCATGTTGCTGTCGATATCCAGCTCGCCGGTGCCCAGCACGTCGTCACTGCTGGTCTGGGGAGAGACGAAGGCCAGGCCGCCACGCACCAGGATGTCACCGGCCTGGTGGGCCATGGCGGCGGGGGAAGCAAAAGCGGCTGCGATCAGGAGAGGAAGCACTTTTTTCATCACATAATTCCTTTTTGTTTTCTTTCTATGTTGTAAGCCCGAAAACTATAAAAGGATGTGAATGGACGGTTATTGATTTAGCTCAATAGTTATCAAAAAATAGATGGATGTACACAGCAGCTTCAGACAGCCAAAAACCTGACAAATAACGCCATAAAACCATTTAAATACAGCGAGTTGAAATATAAATATACAGTGACGCCCCATTTAAAATAGCAAATAAATACACCTTAAGGTTGCCCATATTCCCGTTTCACTGTTGTTTAATGATGCCGGTCAGCGTATTTTATTAAAGCAATGTAGCCATGCTGTAATTTAATCTTTATGAAACCACAGACACGCAAAGACAAAATCATCGGCATCCTGGCAGCCATCTGGGGCATAGGCTCCTTCCTGTTTATCCTGCTCGGTTTTCTGTTCGCCCTCGCCTTCCTGATGCTGGCCCACTGACCCCCCGGAGTCACAACTCACCCCCTGGGTGCGGGGCTTGCCCTGCCCGCTTCAATACCGCATTCAATCATGCTCCGGGCTCAGATCCTGCGCCCGCCGCCGAGGCGAAGCCCGGGATCTCTCCATCCCCCGGCGATCGCCCACAAAAAAGGGGCCAAGGCCCCTTGTCTGTCTGATGTGCCCCTACTTGTTCAGCAAGGGGGCCAGGAAGCGCGCCGTGTGCGACTCCTTGCAACGGCTCATCTCCTCCGGTGTGCCGGTCACCAGGATGCGACCGCCACCGGCGCCCCCTTCCGGCCCCAGATCGACGATCCAGTCGGCGGTCTTGATGACGTCCAGGTTGTGCTCGATGATGACGATGGTGTTGCCTCTATCCCGCAACTGGTGCAGCACCTTGAGCAGTTGCTGGATGTCGTGGAAGTGCAGCCCCGTGGTCGGCTCGTCCAGGATGTAGAGGGTCTGGCCGGTGTCCCGCTTGGAGAGCTCCCGCGCCAGCTTGACCCGCTGCGCCTCGCCCCCCGACAGGGTGGTGGCGGACTGACCGAGGCGGATGTAGGAGAGGCCCACGTCCATCAGGGTCTGCAGCTTGCGCGCCACCGCAGGGACGGGGTCGAAGAATTCGCGGGCATCTTCCACCGTCATCTCCAGGATCTCGTGGATGTTCCTGCCCTTGTACTTCACCTCCAGGGTCTCGCGGTTGTAGCGCTTGCCCTTGCAGACGTCGCACGGCACGTAGACGTCCGGCAGGAAGTGCATCTCCACCTTGATGACCCCATCCCCCTGGCACGCCTCGCAGCGCCCCCCCTTGACGTTGAAGGAGAAGCGGCCCGGCTGGTAGCCACGGGAACGCGCCTCCTGGGTGCCGGAGAGCAGCTCGCGGATCGGGGTGAACAGGCCGGTATAGGTCGCCGGGTTGGAGCGCGGGGTCCGGCCGATGGGGCTCTGGTCGATGTCCACCACCTTGTCCAGATGCTCCAGCCCTTCCACCTCGCGATAGGGGGCCGGGGTGGACTCGGTCGCCTTGTTGAGCTCCCGGTGGGCGATGCGGAACAGGGTGTCGTTGATCAGGGTCGACTTGCCTGAGCCGGAGACACCGGTGACGCAGGTCATCACCCCGATCGGCAGATCCAGGTTGACGTTGCGCAGGTTGTTGCCGCTCGCCCCCTTGAGTTTCAACCACTTGCCGGTGAGCGGCGTGCGTTCATCAGGAATGGCGATCTGCTTGCGGCCGGAGAGGTAGTCACCGGTGAGCGACTCGGGATTGGCGATGATCTCTTCCGGTGTCCCTTGCGCGACTATGGCTCCGCCATGCACGCCGGCTCCCGGGCCTATGTCGAGCACATGGTCGGCGAGGCGGATGGCGTCCTCGTCGTGCTCCACCACGATCACCGTGTTGCCGAGATCGCGCAGATGGGTGAGGGTCTTGAGCAGCCGCTCGTTGTCCCGCTGGTGCAGGCCGATGGAGGGCTCATCCAGTACATACATGACCCCCACCAGACCGGCGCCGATCTGGCTCGCCAGCCGGATCCGCTGCGCCTCGCCGCCGGAGAGGGTTTCGGCGCTGCGAGACAGGCTCAGATAGTTGAGGCCGACGTTCACCAGGAAGCCGAGCCGCTCGACGATCTCCTTGAGGATCTTCTCGGCGATCTGGGCGCGCTGACCGGTGAGGTTCAACCCCTCGAAGAAGGCGAGGGCATCGCCGATGGATTGCTCGGCGATGGCCGGCAGGTTGCGGTTGTCGACGAAGACGTGGCGCGCCTCTTCCCGCAGCCGGCTGCCACCGCAGCTGGTACAGGACTTGTTGGCAATGTACTTGGAGAGCTCTTCGCGCACCGAGTTGGATTCGGTTTCCCGGTAGCGGCGCTCCATGTTGTGCAGTATTCCCTCGAACGGGTGCTTGCGCACCACCACGTCGCCGCGATCGTTCATGTAGCGGAACTCGATCTCGGTGCGACCGGAGCCGCGCAGGATCACCTCCTGGGTCTTGGCCGGCAGATCTTCCCAGGGCGCCTCCAGATCGAACTTGTAGTGCTCGGAGAGGGATTTGAGCATCTGGAAGTAGTAGAAGCTGCGCTTGTCCCAACCCCGGATGGCGCCACCGGCCAGGCTCTGGCCCGGATCCTGGATCAGCTTGGCGGGATCGAAGTACTGCTGCACCCCGAGGCCGTCGCAGGTGGGGCAGGCACCGGCCGGGTTGTTGAAGGAGAAGATGCGCGGCTCCAGTTCCGACATGGAGTAGCCACACTCGGGGCAGGCGAAGTTGGCGGAGAAGATCAGGGAGGCAACCCCCTCCTCTCCGTCCATGGGGGCCACCAGAACGATGCCGCCGGAGAGAGTCAGTGCCGTCTCGAAGGATTCGGCGAGGCGCAGGGCCAGGTCATCGCGCACCTTGAAGCGGTCGACCACCACCTCTATGGTGTGCTTCTTGTGCAGCTCCAGCGAGGGGGGATCGGAAAGGTCGCACACCTCTCCATCGATGCGGGCACGGATGTAGCCCTGGGCCGCCAGGTTCTCCAGCAGCTTGGTGTGCTCCCCTTTGCGATTGCGCACCACGGGCGCCAGCAGCATCAGCTTGGTGCCTTCGGGCTGGGCCAGCACCTGATCCACCATCTGGCTGATGGTCTGGGCGGCGAGCGGGATGGCGTGGGTCGGGCAGCGGGGTTCACCGACCCGGGCAAACAGCAGCCGCAGGTAGTCGTAGATTTCGGTGATGGTGCCGACGGTCGAGCGCGGGTTATGGGAGGTGGACTTCTGCTCGATGGAGATGGCCGGGGAGAGTCCCTCGATATGGTCGACGTCCGGCTTCTCCATCAGGGAGAGGAACTGGCGGGCATAGGCGGAGAGGGACTCCACATAGCGGCGCTGGCCTTCGGCATAGAGGGTATCGAACGCCAGGGAGGACTTGCCGGAACCTGACAGGCCGGTGACCACAATCAGCTTGTCGCGGGGCAGAGTCAGGTTGATGTTCTTGAGGTTGTGGGTGCGGGCACCCCGGATCACGATTTTTTCCATCTTGTTGCGCGCTCGATACGGGAACCAGAGCGGGCCAGTATGGCATAGAGACTACTGGATGAATAGACAGTCTTTTATCATCCCACCCCGGCGCTCAGAGATACTCCTTGGCCCAGCTCACCGCCTGCAGGCGGTTCTTGACGTTCAACTTCTTGAACACGTTATAGAGGTGGGACTTGATGGTGTGTTCGCTCACGAACAGGCTGTCGGCGATCTCGGTATTGGAGGCCCCCGTCATCAGATGGCGGACTATCTCCTGCTCGCGGGCCGTCAGCAGGGTCTGGTTGCGCAGGGGCTGGCCGCTCCCCTTGCGGTAGTAATCCACCAGATCGCACAGCAGATGGCGCGGGATCCAGTACTCCCCCTGCAACACCTTGCGGATGCCGATCACCAGCCTGTCCAGGTTGTCCTGGCGGAAGAAGAGCCCGCTGGTGTGGGGCCACATCAGCAGCAGCTCCCTGTCCGTGCTGGTCGGGGCGTTGAGCAGCACGGCACTGGCCTCGCCGAAGCGGCTGCAGATGGCCTTGCTCCAATCCGCCTGCTGAGCCGACTTCAGATAGTCCAGATCGATCAGCAGCAGCGTCTGGGCAGACGTTTCGGCGGGTTCGGGCAGGGCCTCTATCTCCCCCACCAGCAAGATGGACAAGCCAAGCTCTTCGCTGAGGTGACGCTGGAAACTGCTGGCTTGTGCATTATTTTCGGTGATCAGCACTAAGGGGTATTCGGGCGTCATCAAGAGAACTTCCTTGCACATTCGAGTCGGGGCTTTTCGGCAAGGAAGAGTACCAATCCCCCTCCTGGCTGCAGCATTAAAAAAGTATGAGACGCTGCTGTGATTCCTTTGAAGCTCAGCAATTTTCCAACCAATACAAATGACTAGCACACACCCCCCATTTGGGGGGTCAAGTAGTGCCGGACCGCACCATAGCAGGCCTTGGCCGTCGATGCAGCACTCGGCCCCGTCGCCCCCTTGCTGGTGGGGCCATACCTCGGGTAAGTTACTCGGACGCCAGCGGCGGGGTTTGGTGCTCGCCGGGACAGGAAGGTGTGCGCTCATCTCCGCCAACTGGTATTATTGCGGGCAAACGCTGCGGCGGATGGCCGATAAACGCGTCGGTTGAATCTGGCACAGCCGTGACATGCGTGAAGATGAGGTCCATCCGTGGCGCGCATCTCATTGCAAACAAACGACATATTGAATGGGACCAGGCATTTGGCCTGGCCGGTATACATAAGGGTGGAAGAGAGATTATGGCCAGTCGAGGCATCAACAAAGTCATTCTGATCGGTAACCTGGGGCAAGACCCGGAAGTGCGCTACATGCCGAGCGGCGGTGCCGTGACTAACATCACCCTGGCCACCTCCGACACCTGGCGCGACAAGCAGACCGGTGAGCAGAAAGAGCGTACCGAGTGGCACCGCGTGGTCTTCATGGGCAAGCTGGCCGAAGTGGCGGGCGAGTACCTGAAGAAGGGTTCTCAGGTCTATGTCGAAGGCAAGCTGCAGACCCGCAAGTGGCAGGATCAGAGTGGCCAGGAGCGTTACACCACAGAGGTGCTGGTCGACAGCTTCACCGGCGTGATGCAGATGCTGGGTGGCCGTCCGCAAGGCAGCGCCGGTCAGGGCATGGGCGGCCAACAGTCCCAGGGCAACTGGGGCCAGCCGCAACAGGCAGCTCCCCAGCAAGCGATGCAGCGCCCGGCCGCAGCCCCGCAACAGAATATGCAGCCACAGGGTGGTTACGGCCGTCCGGCCCAGCAGCCCCAGTCTGCACCGCCGGTCTACAACGAGCCGCCGATGGATTTCGACGACGATATCCCGTTCTGATCGACACCCAGGCCCTGATGACTCAGGGCCTTTTTGTCTGTTCCTGACGCATTCATCCCCTCCCTCATCATGTTGTTGCGACGATCCGCACCTGACCCTCTCCCTCGCCCTGACGTGTGGCTATTCTCGGGACGAGTCACCTCCCCGAGAACCTGCATGAATCACCTTGGTCGCCTGCTGCGCCTCATCTTGCTGGTGTTTGCCGCCCCTCTGATCGCCGAACCGCTGCGAGTGGGGGTGAGCTTCGCCATCCCTCCCTACGTGATCGCCCACGAGGATCGCGGCATCGAGCTCGATCTCATGCGCGAGGCGTTCACCGGCAGCAGTCATGAGCCCGAGTTCATCTATCTGCCTCTGGAGCGGACCTTCAGGATGCTGGAGGAAGGCAAGCTGGATGCCATCATCAACGTCAGACCCGGCATGCTGAGCCACGCCCACCTCTCCCAGGTGGTGATCACCTTTCACAACCGGGTCTTTACCCTCGACAAGACGGCCTTTGACACCATGGGGGATCTGCGGACGCTGCGAGTCAGCGCCTTCCAGCGAGCCAGGCAGATCCTGGGAAAAGAGTTCGCCGACCTGGTCGATCAGAACCCCGACTATGAAGAGGTGGCGAGACAGGAGGGGCAGGTTCAGAAGTTGTTGCTGGGACGCACGGATGCCGTGATCCTGGAGCAGAGGGTATTTTACTACTACCTGTCGCAACTGATCGGGCAAGCAGAGGGCAGCGTGCGCTATCCCCACGACAGGGTCAGACAGCATGATCTCTTCCCCCCCACCCGGTACCACTTCGCCTTTCGCGAGGCGGCGCAGCGGCAGTGGTTCGATCGCCAGTTGAGCAAGATGAAGGAAGATGGTCGCTATGAGCGGATCTTTACCGCCTATGGCACGACCTCATCCGACAGAAACATAAAAGCCAGCCCATGACGGACTGGCTTGATACTGGCTCCAGAGGAACAACAGTGTAGTGGAGCGTTACTTCATCGCGCCGCCATTTTTCAGATCAGCTTTCTGACGTTTGGCCTCGCGCTTCTCTTTCAGTGACATCTGCGGTTTTTTCTTGGCATCTTTGCCGTGATGCTGTTCTTTGTTGCTCATCATCAGACTCCAAAAATGTTACCAGGACAGTTGGAATCAAGATTCCAGCATGTCATCCGAATCATAGATCACAGTACGCTAGCAGTGACGATCGAGGATCGCACTGGCACCAGCATACCCCCAGCCTCCACCGGGATCCAGCCTCGCCGGACAACGGTGCTCAACAGGGCTCTGACCTCGTCATCCAGATCCCGACAACCCGGGACAAACTGCCACAACCGGCCTGTATCTGGGCGAAAAACGGCAGGAAAACACACTCAACTTGCTCTTTTGGGGTCTAGAGGACGATTACATAAGAGTCGGCCTCCGGAGTGTGTTAGGGTGAACCATCACCTGCCGCAGGAGTGCGCCATGAAAAAGCTGGAAATGAAAGATCTTACCGAGGCCGAAAAAGCCGAGATCACCCTGTTGCTGCAGAAGGCCCAGGCCCATGCCGATCACACCCTGACCAATGGGGAACGTAACAAGATCCGTGAGGAAGGGCGCCTGAAAATCGCCGAGGATCGCGCCAAGGCAGCCAAGGCGGCCTCCGCACTGGCGCGGGAGAAGGCCAAGGAGCGAGCCAAGAATCAGGTGCTGCCGGAAACCTTCAACTGGGCGGACTCCGTCAGCAACAAGTACCGCAGCAAGCGATAATTTCTGTCTCCCATGTCCGGATGCTTGTGCTGTCATCCGGACATGGGCCTGCATACATCCCTTTCCCGTACCGGAAAATGCTAGATAACCTTCTGGTATAAAACGATTTTATCAAGATAAAAAGCTGACACCCCCTCGCCGGGCAGGAATTAATACCAAGATAAAGATTGCCATGGCGGAGTGAGCGTGTTCTAATCGATTTCGATGGTTCGGTAGTTCAGACCTGATTATGTTAGGCAGTCATTTTAAAGCAGTGATTTGTGCATAGAGTTGTCCCAGATGATTCTCGCCAAATAATTCTCCTTCTTTAGTGCTCCCCATACGTATTGCTGACGAAAAATCATGGATTGCTACACAAGTAGCGTTTCAACATCACTATTCAAGGAAATTATTATGTCTAACAAAATGACTGGTACCGTAAAGTTCTTCAACGCTGAGAAAGGTTTTGGCTTCATCTCCCCGGCTGACGGTGGCAAAGACGTGTTCGTACACTTCTCCGCTATCCAGTCCACCAGCTTCAAAACCCTGGACGAAGGTCAGCGCGTTGAGTTCACCATCGAGCAAGGCCAGAAAGGCCCGGCTGCTGCCAACGTAGTTGGTCTGTAATTCAAGCCAGGAAGCCTTTTCGTCAATCGGAAAGTCCTTCTGCAAGAATTGAAAAAACCCGCCTCGGCGGGTTTTTTGTTATCTGGATTTCCATCATTACCTCTCTCCCCCGCCAGAACTGCCTCCTTCCCTCGAACAAAATTTAAATGATAACCAATGTCAATTGCATTTGATTCTTGTTTGCCTAGAATGCCTGTCTACAAATGTCATCCATTTGAGGCTCAGCTCCGCCGTCCCAGTGCGACACCAAGATCCCGGGACTCAGTGGCGGGTTGAGAAACTTTCCTTCCCAGGAGTTCAGGTTTTCATGACTAGCATCCCCATTACCCCTCTCGCCACCCTGATCATCGCCGCACTGGCCAGCCAGGCCCACGCCAGCCAGAACGAAGTCATGGTGATCACCGCCTCGGGTTTCCAGCAGAAGATCGAGGACTCTGCCGCCTCCATCTCGGTCGTGACCCGGGAACAGCTGGAGAAGCGCGCCTACCGTGACGTGACCGACGCCCTGAAAGACGTCCCCGGGGTGGTGATCACCGGGGGTGGCAGCAGCAGCGACATCAGTATCCGCGGCATGGGAGCCAAGTACACGCTGATGCTGGTAGACGGCAAGCGGGTCGACAGCCGTGGCACCCGCCCCAACAGCGACGGCCCCGGCATAGAGCAGGGCTGGTTGCCGCCGCTGCAGGCCATAGAGCGGATCGAGGTGGTGCGTGGCCCCATGTCCTCCCGCTACGGCTCGGACGCCATGGGGGGCGTCATCAACGTCATCACCCGCAAGAGCACCAGCATGACGGCATGGCAGGGGTCGCTGCATGCCGACGGCACCTTCCAGGAGAACAAGGCCTCAGGTGATCTCTTCCAGACCGATGCCTACACCGCCGGCGCCCTGGTGGACGGACTGCTGGGGATGCGCCTGAACGGCCAGCTCTCCTACCGCGGCGAGGATCAGTTCGAGAACGGCTTCGCCGAGCAGGAGATGCGCAGCGGCACCGCCGTGTTCAGCCTGACCCCGGACGAGCACAACAGCGTCGACTTCGAGGTGAGTCGCGGCCTGCAGGACAGGGATCGCACACCGGGTGAGTCCATTTCTGCCAAGGTCAAACCGAACCTGAGCACCTACGAGCGCACCAACTACGCCATCACCCACGACGGCCGCTACGACTTCGGCTCCTCCACCAGCTATCTGCAACGGGAAGAGAGCACCAACCCGGGTCGGCAGATGAAGATGATCAACACCATAGCCGACACCCATACCCAGATCATCCTGGGGGATCACTACCTGAGCGTCGGCGGCCAATACCGCTACGAGGATCTGCAGGATCAGGGCAACCAGCTGAATGTGGCCAATCGCGCCGACCAGCTGACCCGCTGGAGCTGGGCCCTGTTCGTGGAGGACGAGTGGGCCCTGACCGACAGCGTCGCCCTCACCGGCGGCGTACGCATGGACAGGGATCAGAACTACGGCAGCCACTGGAGCCCGCGTCTCTACGGGGTCTGGCATCCCGCCGAGTTCTGGACCCTGAAGGGTGGTGTCTCCACCGGCTACCGCTCCCCCGACCTGCGCATGTCCGCGGCCAGCTGGGGCCAGGCCACCGGCGGCGGCACCCAGGATGGCATGCTGGTCGGCAGCCCGGCCCTCCAGCCGGAGAAGAGCGTCAGCGAGGAAATCGCCCTGTTGTGGGATGGCCAACAGGGGCTCAACGCCGGGCTGACCCTGTTCAATACCGACTTCAAGGACAAGATTGCCGAGACCCGTCGCTGCACCAGCAAGCAGGATCCCGCCTGCACCCTGAACGGTCACACCTATGACTTCATCAGCGATCGCATCAACGTCGACGAGGCCAACATGCGCGGGGTGGAAGGCACGGCCAAGTGGGTCATCAACCCGCAGTGGTCCCTGGCCTCCAGCTACACCTTCATCCAGTCCGAGCAGAAGAGCGGCCCCATGGCGGGCCTGGCACTGAACCAGATGCCGCGCCACATGTTCAACACCACGGTCGACTGGCAGACCAGCGAGGCGGTCGGCCTCTGGTCTCGGGTCAACTTCCGCAGCAAGACCTCGGACTACCTGAGCCGGGTCAAGATGGCCGAGGGTACCCCCTCCTACACCTTCTTCGACACCGGCCTGGTCTACAAGGCCAATCAGGCACTGAGCGTCACCGCCGGCATCTACAACCTGCTGGACAAGGGGGTGGACTACGCCAGCTACGGCACCGTGCTAGATGGCCGTCGCTACAACCTGGGGCTGACCTACCAGTTCTGATCCTCTCGGGTGCGAGAGATGCAAAAGGCCCGCCGAGTGCGGGCCTTTTCATGGGTGACGGGATAGGCGCCGTCAGCGCGGCAGGCTGATCCTGGCCTCCAGGCCGCCTTCGGCACGGTTGTGCAGGGTCAGCTCGCCGCCGTGCTGATGCACCAGGGTGCGGGCGATGGCGAGCCCCAGCCCCACGCTGCCCGACTCTGTGTTGCGGGCCTCGTCGAGGCGCACGAAGGGCTTGAACACCTCCTCCAGCTGGCCTTCGGCTATGCCAGGCCCCCGATCGCAGACCAGGATCAGCAGCTCGGATTCGGTTCGCTCCAGGGACACCTCGGCCCCGCCCGCGTACTTGATGGCGTTGCCGATGAGGTTTTGCAGCACCCGGCGCAGGGTATTGGCACGGCAGGCGTAGACCTGCTTGCCCTCGGCCAGGCAGATGACGGGCTGGCCGGTATCCGCATAGTCATCGCACAGGCTCTCCAGCAGGCTGACCAGATCCAGCTCCCGGGTCGCCTCCTGCTGCCCCTCCTCCCGGGCGAAGCTCAGGGTCGCCGCCAGCATCTGCTCCATCTGTTGCAGGGTCTGCTGGAAGCGCTCCTTGTCCTCGCCGTCTGCCAGAAACTCGCTGCGCAGCCGCAGGCTGGTGATGGGGGTGCGCAGGTCGTGGGAGATGGCGGCCAGCATCCGGGTCCTGTCCTGCACGAAGCGATCGAGCCGGGTGTGCATGCGGTTGAAGGCCTGGATGGACTCGCGGATCTCGGTGGGCCCCTCCTCGCGCAGGGGTTCTATGTCCTCCCCGCGCCCCAGCCTGTCGGCATTGGCGGCCAGTTGCTTGAGGGGCAGGGTCGCCCGGCGGAACAGCCAGATCATCAGGCCTATCACCAGGCTCGCCACCAGCAGCAGGTTGAGAGTGGTCTGCCAGGACCAGCTCACCGCCTCCTTGTCCACCAGGGAGCTGAACTGCAGCCAGCCCCCGTTGGGCAGCTGGATGGAGCCATAGAGCCGCATGTCCTGGGGCGGCGGCATGCCGTTGCGATCCTTCATCATGCGGTTGTGGTGCTGCCAGGCCCGGCTGCGCTGTATGTCCTGCTTCAGCTCGGCGCTGATCTCCACCGACAGGGACGACGGATACCCGAGCTTGGCCCGCACCAGCTTCTCGAAGCGGGGGCTGCGGTTGTCCGGTTGCAGCGGCTCGTCGGCCAGACGCAGCAGCAGGGTCTCGCTGCGGCTCGCCTTGAGGATCTCGTGATAGAGGGAGGGGGGGGAGAGGGAGAGCAGGCGCACCACAGAGATGATCCGCTGCATGGCGTTGCGGCTGTTGACGTAGCCGAGGGCCTCCTCCCGATCCGAGCGGTAGATCTGGATGCTGAGCAGCTGGATCAGCACCAGTCCCGCCAGGGCCACCAGCACTATCTGGCCAGTCAACCCCTTGGGCAGCAGCCTGGCGAAGAAGCCCTTGATCATGCCGTCCTCACTCCTGGGTCACGTCGGCGGCGAACAGGTAACCGCCGCCCCAGATGGTCTTGATGAGCTCGGGATTCTTGGGATCCCGCTCCAGCTTGCGCCGCAGCCGGCTCACCAGGGTATCGATGGCGCGATCGAAGGCGACCGCCTCCCGGCCACGGGCCAGATCCAGCAACTGATCCCGGCTCAGCACCCGCTGGGGCCGCTCCAGAAACACCTTGAGCAGATCGAACTCGGCGGTGGAGAGGCTCATCCCCACACCCTCCTCGTCCACCAGCTCGCGGCGATTGATGTCGAGCAGCCAGCGATCGAAGCGCAGATCCCGGGTCAGAGCCTCGGGGACGGGCTGGATCTCCGCCTGGGTGCGGCGCATCACCGCCTTGATGCGGGCCAGCAGCTCGCGCGGGTTGAACGGCTTGGCGAGGTAGTCGTCCGCCCCCATCTCCAGGCCGATGATGCGGTCCGTCTCCTCCCCCATGGCGGTGAGCATGATGATGGGCAGGCGGGACTTCACCCTGAGCTCGCGGCACAGGGTGAGGCCATCTTCCCCCGGCATCATCAGGTCCAGCACCAGCAGATCGAACTCCCGCTCGTCCAGCAGCCGCTTCATCTCCTTGCCATCCCGGGCGCAGCTGACACGCATGCCGTGCTGTTCCAGAAAACGCTTGAGCAGATCGCGGATCTCGCTGTGATCGTCGACCACCAGAATATGAGGGCTGCCTTGGTTCATCATTGTCTCTCCCGTTATCGAGCTGGGGCGATTATACGAGAATCAATCGGGCGGATTGTGTCAAAGTGTGCCAGAGCGCCAAGATGCCACACTCTGCTACAAAATAGTCCGGTACTGGCAAAGTTCAGACACTTCCACGGTGTTTACTGGATACCAAGGCGAAACAGCCTATACCCGTATTCATCCGACAGGAGTTACCCATGAAAAAGCTGACCAAGACCCTGCTGACCGCCACCCTGATCCTCGGCCTGCCCCTCGGCGCCTATGCCGCCAGCGAGGCTGTCTCCACCGCCCAGCCGACCCAGGCCATGGCGGCCGGTTGCCCCATGGACGGTGCCGGCATGATGGGCGGCAAGCACCACGGCGGTCGCCACGACAAGATGGCCCGCATGCAGAACATGACCCCGGAACAGATCCAGGCTCACCTGCAACAGCGCTACGACAAGATTGAAGACCCGGCCAAGAAGGCCGAGTTCGTGAAAAACCTCGGCCTGCGTGCCGACGGCATGATCAAGCACGCAGAGGTGATGAAGCAGTTTGCAGAAGCGAACCAATAAATCGAAGCAAACCAGCAAGCAAGATAACGACGGGGTGGCCATGGCCACCCTGTTTTTTTTCGCGTCCGCTCAACCGCCCCGCCCTACAGTTGACGCCGCCATGGCGCCACTTTTCTGCCCCCTGCACCGGGATATGTGAGCGATAACAAACGTTTTATGCTCGAAATAGCTAATAATGGCGGCTCAAACAACAGGATCGGGCAAGGCCCCGGCCACGGTGGACAGGAGTCGTTATGGGATGGAATCTGGGCACAATCAAGGGGCGCTATACCGCCGTCTTCCTGGGGTTCATGGCGCTGGTGTGCGCCCTGACGGTGATCGGCATCCAGCTCTGGATCAAGCCGGCGCTGCAGAAGGCCGGCGAGCAGAATGTGGCGCTGCGGGTCAGCGAGATCGCCACCGACATCCGCGACCAGCTCAACGGGGTGCAGAGCCAGTCCCGCAGCATCACCCAGCTGGTGGCCCGGCTGCCGAGCGAGCAGATAGACGCCCTGCTGCCCGCCCTCATCGATCAATACGGCAACGCCATGGTCTTCGGCGGCGGCATCTGGCCCCTGCCGGAGCAACGGGAGGCGAGTCGCGCCAAGTTCAGCACCTTCTATCACAGGGATGCGGCCAACGCCCTCATCCCCAACACCTACTGGAACTCGGCCGAGGCGCCGAACTACTTCGAGCAACCCTGGCACAAGGCGGGGCAGCAGGCTCCCCGCGGCATGTGCGTCTGGGCCGCCGCCTACAAGGATGGTGCCAGCCAGCAGCCGAGAACCAACTGCGCCATGGGGATCTACAAGGACGGCGCCCTCTACGGGGTGTCGACCATAGACGTGACCCTGGGGTTCTTCAACGATCTGGTGGCCAGGAAGGAGCAGGAGATCGGCGGCCAGGTGATGATAATCGAGGCTGACGGCAAGATCCTGAGCAAGAACGCCCGCCTCGGCGGCGATGTGGTGCTCGGCAACCTCTCCGCCCACGCCGACTACCCCTTCGCCGGAGCCATCGCCGGCCTGCTCGGCCAGGACGCGAGCAAGGGCTTGCTGCGCACCACCTTCCAGGATCAGGGGGAGGAGCAGACCCTGCTGATGGAGGCCATCGACGGCACCCCCTGGCTGCTCGCCACCGCCCTGCCGACCCGCGTCCTGACCCAGGACAGCCGGGACGTGCTCGCGACTCTGGCCAGCATACAGCTGCCCCTGGTGGGACTGCTGTTCGTGCTCATGGTGCTGGCCATCGGCCAGCTCGGCCGCCGGCTGCAGACCCTCAGGCTCAACATAGATGCCCTCAGCGCCGGCGATGCGGATCTGACGGCCCGCATCCAGGTGAAGGGTCATGACGAGCTGGACAACATAGCCCTGTCGGTGAACCGCTTCATCGCCTACCTGCAGCAGATGATGGTGCAGGTGACGGACGCCACCGACCTCATCACCCGGGAGCTGGCACAGCTCGATCAGCAGACCGGTCAGAGCCGACGGATCCTGGGGGAACACGCCAGCGAGACGGATCAGGTGGTCACCGCCCTCACCGAGCTCAGCTCCACCGCCGACAGCGTGGCCCGGCACGCCAGCGACTCGGCGAGCTTCACCGAGGCCGCCAATGGCCAGGCCGCCAACTCGCGCAAGGTGGTGGGATCGGCCTCCGCCAGCGTGGTGGCCCTGATCGACGAGGTGGATCTCGCCGCCGCCAAGGTGCTGGAGATGCAGGAGGATGCCAAGCAGATCGGCAGCGTGCTCGGGGTGATAGGCGGCATCGCCGCCCAGACCAACCTGCTGGCACTCAACGCCGCCATCGAGGCGGCCCGGGCCGGGGAGCAGGGACGAGGCTTCGCCGTGGTGGCCGACGAGGTGCGTGCCCTGGCGGCCCGTACCCAGAACAGCACCGCCGAGGTGGGCAGCATGCTGTCACGGCTCACCCAGGGGGTGGCCGAGGCCGTGGTCGCCATGGAGCAGACCAAGCGCAGCTGCCAGGCCGCAGCCGACACCACGGGTCAGGTCACCGGCGGGCTCGACAGCATGGCCGACTCCGTGGTGCAGATCCACGATCTCAGCAGCCAGATCGCCACCGCCGCCGAGGAGCAGAGCCGGGTGACCGAGGAGATCAACCGCAACATGGTGAGCATTCGCGACATGCTGAACCTGCTGGTGCAAAACGGCAGCCAGACCGAGCAGAGCGCAGCGTCACTGCTCGGCTCCAACCGCCAGCTGCTGGCCCTGGTGCGCCGCTTCAAGGTGTGATGTCGAACGCCAGCCAGCAAAAAGGGGCCCGCGGGCCCCTTTTTCATGCACGTCACCAGGACTCAGGCCTTGTTGGCCAGGTTCAGGGTCTTGACGGTCTCGCCTTCGAACTTGATCACCACGTTCTTCTGCGCCACTTCGGAATCCTTCAGCAGGGACTTGGTGGTCTCGGCCAGCAGCGGAGAGGCCTTGTTCAGGGCGCTCAGATCATAGGTCCACACTTCCAGACCGGCATCGGTCTTGGTGCTGGCCGGGGCGCCCAGCTTGTCCTTGATGGCCTGCTTGTTGGAGCCGCCTTCCTTGATATCCAGGGCCGTTTTGATCGCTTCGTTGGAGGCGCTGTCCACGGCAGTACCGGCCATCTCTTTGGCGGTGCTGGTGACGCTGCTGGTCACGGAGTCGGTCAGGGAATCCATCAGGCCGGCGTGGGCAACCAGGGGCAGGGCGGTCAGGGCAATCAGAAGGCACTTTTTCATTAAGATACATCTCACAGGAATGAAAGAGCGCGCATCAGACCAGTGTGCTCGATTGGAGTCAAGATGATCCCAAGGTCAAGCCGCATTCGGGGGGCAAGGGTCATTCCCTTGAGTGAAGATGGCAGCGGGGATGGATAGCGGCGCCCCCTAGCCAGAGAGCTGATCCTTGCCCGCCAGTTTGGCCCGGTAGAGCGCCCTGTCCACCCTCGCCATCAGCTGGTTAAGGGGCTCATCCGGCCTGGACTCCACCAGACCGAAACTCAGGGTGATGGGCTCCACCCCCTTGACCCTGGCATGGCCCAGCCGCTGTCGTAGCTTTTCGGCCACCACGTGGGCATCCGCCAGCCGGGTGTTGGGCAGCACCAGCATGAACTCGTCGCCCCCCCAGCGGGCCAGCAGATCGATCTCGCGGATGGCGCCGCGCGTCAGGCGCACTATGTCGATCAGGGTATGATCCCCCACCCCGTGGCCGTGGCGATCGTTGATCTGCTTGAAGTCGTCCACGTCCATGGCGATCACGGCGAAGGGCTCCTTGAAGCGCCGGGCCCGCTCATACTCCAGCCGGACGGCCTGCTCCAGCCGATAGCGGCTGGCGGCCCCGGTCAGGGAGTCCGTCTCCGCCAGGCGGCGGTTCTCCTCCACCTGATGCTGGAGCGCCAGGTTGAGCCGCTCCAGCTCGGCGGTGCGCTCCGCCACCTGCTGCTCCAGGGTGCGATTGTGCAGCTCCAGCCGGGCGTAGAGCTCCCGCTGGGCATGGATGTCCCGGTGCGCCCCTATCATCCTGGCCACGGTTCCGTCCGGGTTGCGCGCTATGATGCGGCCACAATCCTCAACCCAGATATAGTCGCCGTTGCGGCAACGACAGCGGTACTCGGCCCTGTAGTCGGCTGTCTGGCCGCTCAGATAGGCATCGAAGCGAGCCATCACCCGCGGCAGATCGTCCGGGTGTATCACGTTTTCCCAGGTGAAGACGTTGTTGTCGAAGGAGTGCGGCTCATAGCCCAGCATCTGGTACCAGCCCGGATTGCGATAGACGAAGCCGGTGTTGGCATTCCAGTCCCAGACCCCGTCGCTGATGACCTCCAGAATGCCGTGCACCGCGGCGTCGTTGAGATCCGGGATCCTGATAGTGTCATTGTCCTGCAGCATGGAATCCATCCTTGTTCTGCTCCCCCGCGCCACTGCGGGTGACTCGAGTCCGACGGTTGAACATCATTGAAAAATGCGGCCGCCTGCCGGGCTACCCGACGACGACTGCCTGCCTGCAATCCCTGTCATGACAAGGTTATCGGCCGTCCCCTGGTTCCCCTGAATAACAGTAGCAGCAGGGCCTGCCGCCGGTCTTGAGCGCCGTCACGCCTTCCCCCTTTTATCTGCCCGCCCCCTTGCACCAGGGCGGTGCACCGCCTTGGCGCAACCCTGCCCAAATGGGGCGTCTCTCACCAGCCTCTCGGGCATGGATGAATTAAATCATTGAATAAATAGGGGAAAATTCTTGGCGCAATATTTGCGTTTGCCTGAATGAAGCACCAAGGATTGGGGACATTGCATGAAGTTAATCACTGCCATCATCAAGCCGTTCAAACTCGATGACGTTCGCGAAGCCCTCGCCACCCTCGGTGTAGAGGGGCTGACGGTCTCCGAGGTCAAGGGGTTTGGCCGCCAGAAGGGACACACCGAACTCTATCGAGGTGCCGAATACCAGGTGGATTTCCTGCCCAAGGTGAAGCTGGAGATCGCCACCCAGGCCGACAACGTCGAGCCCATCATCGAAGCCATCAGCCAGGCCGCCCACACCGGCAAGATAGGCGACGGCAAGATCTTCGTCTGCGACCTGCTGGCCGCCGTGCGGATCCGCACCGGCGAGACAGACGCCGACGCCCTTTGATACGACTGGAACCGAGGAATACGACATGGAAGAGTTGATCACATCCGTCAGCGAGTTGCGTTATGCACTCGACACCTTCTACCTGCTGATCTCCGGCGTGCTGGTCATGTGGATGGCCGCCGGGTTCGCCATGCTGGAGGCGGGCCTGGTCCGCGCCAAGAACACCACCGAGATCCTGACCAAGAACATCCTGCTCTATGCCATCGCCTGCGTCATGTACCTTCTGGTCGGCTACAACATCATGTACGTGGACAACGGCGCCGGCGGCTGGCTGCCGAGCTTTGGCAGCCTGATGGGCAGCCAGGCGGACGACGCGGGCCATTCCCTGCACGCCGACTTCTTCTTCCAGGTGGTGTTCGTGGCCACCGCCACCTCCATCATCTCGGGGGCGGTGGCCGAGCGGATGAAGCTCTGGTCCTTCCTGCTGTTCTGCGTGGTGATGACCGGCTTCATCTATCCCATCGAGGGCTACTGGAGCTGGGGTGGCGGCTTCCTGAAAGAGGCGGGCTTCTCCGACTTCGCGGGCTCCGGCATAGTCCACCTGGCGGGCGCCGCCGCGGCCCTGGCCGCCGTGCTGCTGCTCGGCCCCCGTCGTGGCAAATATGGCAAGCAGGGGGAGATCCACCCCATCCCCGGCTCCAACCTGCCGCTCGCGACCCTGGGCACCCTGATCCTCTGGATGGGCTGGTTCGGCTTCAACGGCGGCTCCCAGCTGGCGCTCTCCAGCGCCGCTGACGCCACCGCCATCGGCACCGTCTTCGTCAACACCAATGCCGCCGCGGCGGCCGGTGTGGTTGGCGCCCTGCTGGTCAGCAAGCTCACCTGGGGCAAGGCGGATCTCACCATGATCCTCAACGGCGCCCTCGGTGGCCTGGTCGCCATCACCGCCGACCCGGCCTCCCCCAGCCCGCTGTTCGCCAGCCTGATCGGCGCCCTGGCCGGTGCCCTGGTGGTCTACGCCATCGTCGCCTTCGACCGCCTGAAGATCGACGATCCGGTCGGTGCCATCTCGGTACACGGGGTCTGCGGCCTGTTCGGCCTGATGGTGGTGCCCTTCTCCAACGCGAGCGCCACCTTCGGCGCCCAGTTGCTCGGTGCCGCCGTCATCTTCGGCTGGGTCTTTGCCGTCTCTCTGGTCGTCTGGAGCCTGCTCAAGGCCACCATGGGCCTGCGGGTGAGCGAAGAGGAAGAGATGCTGGGCGTGGATCTCCACGAGTGCGGCGTCGATGCCTACCCCGAGTTCGTCAGCATCAAATCCAGCACCTGACACCGCCAGTGGCGTGCGGGGCACGGGGGAGACCTCGGGCCCCGCTCTTTTTTGGGGCGCCCTCAGCACCCCTTGAAGGCGGGGTGATGCAACCGGCGATAGTGGCTCGGGGCCAAGCCGTGCTGGCGCTTGAAGGCGGTGGAGAAGTGGTATTCGTTCTTGAAGCCGCACTGGGCGGCCAGCAGCTTCACCGAATCGGCCCGGCTCGCCAGCAGGAGCGCAGCCCGCTGCAGCCGCAGCCGTTGCAGCAGCGCCATGGGGGCCAGCGCGAAGTGCTGCTGACAGAGCCGATAAAGCTGGCGCTCCGAGAGGTGCAGGGCGGCGGCCATCCGCCCTATGTCCCAGCACTCGGTCAGGGTTTCCTTGAGCAGCAGCTCCAGGCGCAGGGCCAGCCGCTCGCCGCGACTCTGCCCCTCCCCCTTCTGCAGCAGGCGGCGCAGGTAGAAACCGAGCTGCTCCACCAAGAGCGCACTGAGCAGCGGGTCCTGATGACGCTCCTGCTCCGCATGGAGGTTCTCAATGGTACGAAGCAGGGTCCCCTGCTGGGAGGTACAGCCCAGACGAGGGCGGCTCGCAAAGGCATCCCAGGGGGAGCCCTTGTGCAGCAGCAGCCACACCAGATCCCAATCTCCCCCAGCCGTCGGTTGCGGCTGCTCCGGCGCTGGCCACTGCGTCTCCGGTAGCTGCGTCTCTGACCATCGCATCTCTGGCAATCGCGTCTCTGGCAATCGATAGCAGAGCGCCTCCCCCGCCGGGATCAGCGCCCACTTCCCTACTGGCAGCCGCTCGAAGCGATCGCCGATCAGCACCTCCCCCTCGCCCCCCAGGGTCAGCAGGAAGCAGTGCACGTCCGCCAGGCGGCGCTCGATGCGATAGCGGGTGCGCAGGCGGGAGTAGCCCGCCAGCCAGACCCGCTCCTGCGCAAGGGCGGGCAGCAGGCTGTCGCAGCAGATCTGCTCGCGGCAGTCGAGGGAGACGTCGATAAGCTCGGGGTTGGCAGTGTCGGACATCATCAGGACGGGCTCAGCCATGTCGAAGGGGAAGGCCCCAGCATAACATCAAGGGCGCCTAGTCATAGGAGAGCAGCCATGCACCTCCATCACGTCGCCATCCGGGCGCAGGATCCGGAGCCGCTCAAGGCATTCCACTGCCCCCTGTTTGGCGGGCAGACCAATGGGCGCGACCACAAGCCAAGCCGTTCAGCTCCGACTTCGCACGCCTCGAGGGGGCGCCAGTCTGGAGCCGGTACACTGCCTCAGCGGCTGGCGGCGCAGCCGAAATGAAGGTCACTGCCTGGCCAGATCGTCGATCCCCGGATCAACTTCCGGCCAGCAGCATATAAACATGAGGCAGACGATGAATATGAGGGGTTGTTGTTGAGTGAATCGCCCCGCAACATGGCGGGGCGCTTGGGGTCGCCGGGGAAAGCCGTCAATCAGCCCGGATAACGGCCAGCGGCACTGACCGTGCGACCCGCAGATGTCCTTCAAGATTGAGATGGAGGTGATCCCCGACATCGTAGTGCGCGCCGAGCCGCGACATGCACTCCGGATCCCGCACCAGCAGGTCGCTGTCAATCACCGCATCAAATTCCCCGCTGGTGCGCATCCAGTGATTCACTGCCTGCCGGACAACCTCTTTTTCAGGCTGATAGAAGCGCTCAATACCATACTCACCGGCTCCCCGCAGCGGCACCAGGGTGACGCCTGTCATGCGGATATGGTATTCCCGCGCCCTCTTCAGTAATTGCCGATAGCCGTTGATCAGCACCGTTGCCGCCGGCACCGGACTATCCGGATCCAGTGCCGTGCCCGCCAACCCGATATCATTCAGCCCGACCTGCACGATACAGCCGGTGACACCGGGTTGCTGCAGCACATCACGCTCGAAACGCGACAGGCTGGCGATGCCGACGCCGTCTTTCAGCAACCGGGAACCCGACTGCCCGGCATTCACCACCGCGATATTGTCGGCAACAAGGCGCTCTGCCAAAAAATCTGTCCAACGGCCATAGGTGTCCATCTCCACGCCGTTGCCATCCACCATAGAATCACCGATGACGACCAGAGCGCGGCACGCGGATCCCGGCTGAACCTGGACGCTTTCAACCAGCAAACGGGAGCTGATTCTCTGACCGTCGCCGGCCTCTTCCCTGACGGCCCGATTACCCGGCTCAAGCAACGAAATATGACGGGCATCCCAGTGGAAGGTATCGACCGGAATCGGTTCCGGCAGATAGGTCCGCAGAGTGATCACCGATAGCGAGGGAATATCCAGTGGAATTTCATCACTGCACAGAGTCCCCCCCGCTGGAATTGTCGCGCCGGCTTGCCCATTAAAGGTGACAGCCAGTGCGCCGCACAGATCAGGCACGGAAATATGGCTCTCGCCTATGACCATCGGCTGGGCGCCATAACGATTGGAAAAGATCAGCCGCAGCTTTTGGCCGCCCAGGCTGATGCGCAGTGACTGCCGGAGTGTCTGATCCCCATCAATGACCGCTATATCCGATGGAAACGGAAACGCCTCTCCCGAGGCAGGCTGGGAGCTGGAAAGCCAGGTGCATATCCACTCCTCGCACACTGGCGAGGCTGAAGACACTGAATATGACATCAGAAATTCTCCTGAAAGAAACAACCGAGTTATTGCGCGCCCGGCGGGGCCGTCATGACATCGAAGCCTTGCATGGCGATATCCGTCATTGCCAGCAGACGCGCCCGACTGACGCCATCCCGGGCCTGGATGGAGATCCCGTGAAACACGGTCGCCACATAATCCCCGAGCCCCTGTATATCGGTGTTTTCCGGCAGTTCACCGGACTGAACGCCCTGCCGGATGCGCTCAATGATGCCCTCTATCCGCTCCCGGCGGTAACCGGCCAGCCATGCCATGATCTCTTCGTTATCACGGCCATAGTTGGTCAGCGACAGGACCACCATGCAGCCGTGAGGCCTATCGTCACGGGTGTAGGCTTCGACCGCGTTCACCAGCAGTTGCCTGACAGCCTGGCGGGTGCCCGGCTGTGACAGGGCGGCGTCAGCAAAAGCCCCCTCTTCGGCCAGATAAAGCGCTATCGCCTCACGGAAAAGATTTTCCTTTGAGCCGAAGGCGGCATAAATCCGTGCAGACGCAATCCCCAGTGCAGCCACCAGATCAGACAGGGAAGTCCCTTGATAGCCACGCTGCCAGAACACCTCTTTTGCTATGCGCAACGCCTCTTCACGATCAAATTCTCTTGGTCTGCCAGCCATAACACACTCTCCGCATCTGTCATTTCAGGCCAAGGCTACCAGTTCATTGTCGACTAACAAAGAATTATTTTTTGGTGATTGACAAAGATTGAGACGCCCTCTTACCCTATTCGCTGTTGATCGACAAATAATAGCCACCACCCCAGCTTACAGACGCCTTGTCTATGGCCTTCTGCGGGGATTTTTTATAGATAATTAAAACGGAAAGGGTATGAACACATTCTTCAGAGTATCTCTGGCGGCAGTCATGCTGCTCACATTGCAGGGCACTGCGGTCGCGGCAAATACACAACGCCCGGCAGTGACGTCAGTAACAACACAGGTCAATGAGGCCGGCTTTCAGCATCACTATGTCAAGGTGGCGGGGCAGAAGATCCATTATGTGACGGCGGGAAAGGGGGAGCCCGTGTTGCTGATCCCGGGCTGGCCGCAAACCTGGTATGCCTGGCGTCATGTGATGACCGGACTCGCCGCCGAAGGCTATATGGCGATAGCGGTTGATCCGCCGGGAACCGGTTATTCCGATCGGCCGAGCACGGGTTACGATACCGGGGCTGTGGCGACCACATTGCACAATATGATGAATCAGCTCGGTCATAAGCAATATTCGGTTGTCGGTCACGACATCGGCATGTGGGTGGGTTATGCCCTGGCCAGTGACTATCCCGCAGACATCAAGAAAATCGCATTGACCGAAGCGGTTATTCCGGGCCTGGCGCCGGCACCGTCCATCTTCGTCGATCCCCAGGACAATATTTTCCTCTGGCACTTCATGTTTAATCAGGTACAGGACTTGCCGGAAATGCTGACGGCTGGCAAAGAGCGGGACTATCTGAATTTCATTTTTGACCACTGGTCCTATCGTCGTGATCGCGTCGCCGCACAAACCTATATAGATGCTTATTCCTCCCCTGGCGGATTGCGGGCAGGCTTCGCGTATTACCGGGCGATTCCGCAAACCATTGCACAAAATAAACAGCGGGGAGAGAAAAAACTGCTGATGCCGGTGCTGGCAATAGGTGCGGATCATGCCACCCGTGACGCCCCCCAGCAGACGATGCAGGGACGAGCGGTGAATTTGCAGGGCGCCATGCTCGGTGAATGCGGCCACTTCGTCACGGAGGAGTGCCCGGAACAGCTGATGACGGTATTGCTGCCGTTTTTGAGAAAATAAGTCCGCGCTCTTTTGCGGGTGATATCAAGACAGGCCCCCGACTCGGGGGCCTTCTTCTTTATGCCCGACATAAGCAGCTCGCGAGCCTTGGTTTCACACCGGCTCAGCGTGGCGCAGTTGGCTCTTGGCACTCACCCGATCTCGGTTGCGCCGCAATCGACTGAAGATGATTGGCAGTTTCAGACATCATCAGGACGGGCTCAGCCATGTCGAAGGGGCAGGCCCCGGCATAGCATTGGGGGTATCAACTCACAGGAGACCAGCCATGCATATCCATCACGTCGCCATCTGGGCGCAGGATCTGGAGGCACTCAAGGCATTCTACTGCACCCTGTTTGGCGGGCAGGCCAATGAGCGCTACCACAACCCGACCAAACAGTTTTCCTCCTACTTCGTGCGCTTCGAGGGGGGCGCCAGTCTGGAGCTGATGCACACTCCCACCCTGTTTCCGGCAGATCTCAGTCTGCCGCACCCATTGCAGGGGCTGGCCCACCTCGCCTTCTCCCTCGGCAGCGTGGAGGCCGTGGACAAGATGACCGCCCGCCTCAAGCTGCTGAAAAGCGCCGAGGTGAAACACCTGGACGGCCCCCGCTGGACCGGCGACGGCTATTACGAGAGCACCTTCCTGGATCCCGAAGGCAACCGGCTGGAGCTGACCATCTAATGGCTAAATGATCCCCTCACCCTGCCCTCTCCCAAAGGGAGAGGGAATAAAGCAATACCGGAAATATGATCGCCAGCCATGCCGATTCGGTTAACCGCAATACCATCAGCCACGTAGGTTCGATTAGCGAAGCGTAATCGGACAGCGGTGACGGCATTACACCCTTTTCCCCTTGCGGGAGAAGGGCTGGGGATGAGGGGGAGGAAAAAAGAGATTACGCGGTAAACGTTTGGCTTCGCTACGCTCAGCACCAACCTACCCAATCGGTAGGTTGGTGCTGAGCCTGTGAAGCCCAACATACGAGATAAACTACAAGCAATGAAAAAATCAGAATGGAATATCATCATCCCATAAATAGAATTTATTTCTAACGTCTAATATTTCATTTCTAATTTTTTCTATTTCATCAACCTTATTATTGCTTAGGATTTTATTTTCTATTGAGTTCAATAGTTTATCAAGGTTTGTCACAACCTTCCTAATATAATCTCGCTGTTCTGAATCCTGTGCAGACAAGTTTTTATTGGCATCTTCCAATTGTCCAATAGATAGACTCATTTTATTGTTTTCAGAACGAAACTCCTTCGATTTAAGTTCGAAATCAGAAAGCAACTTTGAATATTTCCCCTTAAGACTTATTATTTCACGGATGAGTTCTAATTTTTGCTCTGCCCATAAATCTAGTTCCTTGTCCTTTAACTTAACAACATATTCATCTGTTGACTCAATTTTTGCACTCACTGTTTCCTTTCTCCTAAGAAAGGCATCTTTCTGTGCTTTATTGCTATTTTCATCTCTTACTTTATCAATGCAATTATCATGTATAAAACTGTAGACCGCATTTAAAATAGGAAGTATTACTAAATACCCAATAGATACTAAAAATGGAATTACCAGGTCGTCTGTAAAGACCCAGCTTTTATTCTTTATAATGTCAAGCTTTCCTTGGTTGCCTTCCAATATAAACCTAGCCACCCCATTTATATTCAAAAACATCCAAGACAAGACGAAAGCACCGATAATAGGATTATTTAGTCTAGATGTGGCATTATCTTTCAATGACTTAAGTAAATCCTTCATCCATAACCTCTATTCAGAATCGATTTATGATAATACGTAGCAAACTTCTTTCCCCATGGAGGTAAATCCTTTACCACCGTCCAATCGCTCACTCCCCCAACCTCTCCGCCAATCCGGAATACCGCTCGGTCTTTTTACGCACCGCCTGTGCCAGCAGGGCGCGATCGCCGTAGAGATCGAGGCGGGCCTTGGCACGGGTGATGCCGGTATAGACCAGCTCTCGGGTCAGGAGCGGGCTGGGGCTGTCCGGCAGCACCAGCACGGTATGGGCAAACTCCGAGCCCTGGGATTTGTGGATGGTCATGGCGTAGACCGTCTCATGGGGCGGCAACCGGCTGGGCAAGAGGGCCCGCAGGGTGCCGTCCGGCTGCTCGAACCATACCTTGAGGCGGCCGGTTTCGTCCGGCAGGCAGAGCCCCATGTCGCCGTTGTAGAGGCCGATGCCGTGATCGTTGCGCACCACCATCACAGGGCGGCCCGCATACCAGTCGCCGTCGCGGGCGATGAGGCCAGCCCTGGACAGGGCCAGTTCGAGGCGCTCGTTGAGCCCCTCGACGCCGAAGGGGCCGTCCCGCAGGGCACAGAGGATCTGGAAGCCGTTGAACGCCTTGAACACGGCGGTGGGTTCCTCCCCCGCGCGGGCCGCCTTCAGATAGCTGCCGTAACCGGCGACCCCCTCTGCAATCAGCTCGTCGTAGGCCTCCCCAGCCCAGGGATGCAGGCTAATGTCCTTGAATCCTGCACTCCAGACAGCTTCCACCGCCGCGGCATCGCCGCCGTTGCAGGCCCGTGCCAGCTGACCAATGCCCGAATGCCGATCGAAGCGCCAGCTCTTGGCCAGCAAACAGAGGCTGTCGCGCACCGGTGCACCTGCAGGCGTGCCCTGCAGGCGGTAGCCGGTCTGACGGGAGAGCCACTGCGCCTGCGCCGGGCTGATGCCCTGTTCGATAAAGCTGCAGATATCCCCGAGCACGGCCCCCGCCTCCACCGAGGCGAGCTGATCCTTGTCGCCGAGCAGGATGAGGCGGGCGTGGCTTGGCAGCGCGTCCAGCAGGCGCGCCATCATGGGCAGGTCCACCATGGAGGCCTCGTCCACCACCAGCAAGTCGAGGTGCAGCGGGTTGCCCGCGTGGTGGCGGAACTGGCTGCGCCCGGGGATCACCCCGAGCAGCCTGTGCAATGTGCCCGCCTCGGTGGGGATGGCCTGGGCCCACTCCGGGGGCAGATCCAGGGCCTGCAGAGCAGAGCCGATACTCTCGGTGAGGCGCGCTGCCGCCTTGCCGGTGGGGGCCACCAGCCGGATCGCCGGGGCCTTGCCCCCTTGCAGGCCGGTCTCCACCAGGATGGCCAGGAGCTTGGCGACAGTGGTGGTCTTGCCGGTGCCGGGGCCGCCGGAGATGACCGCGAAGGGGCGCGCCGCCGCGGTGGCCGCCGCCAGCTTCTGGCCGTTGCAGCAGAGCGCCTCGGGCACCAACGCATCCAGCTTGCTCAGCTCGCTCGCCGCCTGGGCGCTGGCCAGCAGCCCTTCGATGGCGGGCCAATCCACTTCGTTCGGGAACACCAGATCCAGATACTTCTCGACGAAGTGGCGGGCGGAGAAGTCGGGCGCGAGGCGGGCTTTGAGCAGCGCATCGAACACCAGGCCGTAGTCGCGGGCAAAGAGCCGCGACAGGGCCGGGGCTATCTCCGGCCATTCGGCGCGTTCACTCAAGGCGCGCAGATGGCGGGCCACCCCCAGCTCAAAGTCGTGGTAGCGGGTGAGATAGAGCCGCCCGTGCCACAGCCGCAGCGGCCAGCGCGGGGCGACCCCCTCATGAGCTTCAGAGCCAACCAGCGGGCTGGCCGCAAACAGGGCGGGCCAGCTCGCAGGATCCGCGAGATCCCCCAGCAGATCCCGGCTCTGATCCGGATCCAGCCCGAACGGGCGCAGGGAACCGGCCGTTAGCATTTCAAGGGGCAGGCAGACGTGGCCGCGCCCCAGCTCGAAGCAGGCGAGCGCGGCCCCCAGCACCAGCTCGGGGCCGCCGCCCAGATCGGCCACCAGTTTGGCAAATTGCAGATCCAGCTGGCGGATACGCCCCGCCAGTGCCAGGGCTTTCAGCCGTTCGATCATCCCGTCGCTCTTCATCTCGCCCCTCATGCCTCTGCCTTGTTTGATTTTTCTAAACGATGATCGTCAGGCTCCACACCTTCACTAAACAACTTGTCGAGCCCCAGCACCAGTTCACGGCTCGGGCGGGTATGGAATACCCCCCCCTGCGGCATGCCGCGCAGGAACAGATAGAAAACGCCGCCAAAGTGCCGGTCGAAGTCGTAGCCCGGCAACCGCAGGGCCAGCAGCCGGTGCAGCGCCAGGGAATAGAGCTGGTATTGCAGGTCGTAGCGGTGTTCCGCCATCGCCCGCTCCAGCGCCGGACGGCTGTAATCGGCGGGGCTCATGCCGAGGTGGTTGGATTTGTAGTCGAGCAGATACCAGCGCCCCTGCCACTCGAACACCAGGTCGATAAAGCCCTTGAGCATCCCCTGCACTGTGGCGAAGCCGAGCGGCTTGTTGCCCCGCGACAGGGGGTCGTGCTGCTGGCAGAGCGCGGTCAGCGCCGGTGCCGTCACCCGCCCCATGGGCAGGAAGAACTCCAGCTCCACCTGCTTGCGCTCGGGGGCCAGATCCCGCAGCCGCACCGGATCGCCAAGGCCGGTCTCAAGGGGAGTCTCCAGCACAGCCTCCACCTGCTGTTGCAACACGGGGGCCCAGCTCTCGTCGAAGCCGTCTTGCGCCAGCAGGCCAGCGATATGCTGCGCCAGCGGCTCGCCCGCCGCGCTCTCGAAGTCTATGGTCTCGAACAGACTGTGCAGCAATGTGCCGGGGCGCGCGCCCTTGGGGAAGGTGAAGATGGAGGGCTGGGGCACCTCCTCCGGTTGCTCGGAAGCCAATGCAGCCGCCTCGGTCACTACCTCGTCATCGAAGCCGGGGTTTGCCAGGACCCCCTTGCCGTGGCCGTTCCCCTGGGCCGCCAGCCCGGAGTAGGAGCTGATCCACCAGTCCCGCTCCAGCCGACCGGTAAAGTGGCGCACCTGGGGCTCCCCCAGCTGTTCCTCCTCCGGCGGCAACGGGGCCGGACGGGTGAGCGAGGGCTCACCGACCACCACCCCGGGCAGCGCCTGCGCCAGCTCGGTCAGGGCGGTCGCCAGAGTCTCGGCATCCCCCTCTTCCCCCTTTTGCAGCAGGTAGCCGATGGCGGTCTGGTGCAGCTCTGTCTTCTCCGACTTGCCGTTGCCCGAGCGCACCGGGGCCAGCCCCAGCCAGGTGGCGTAGACACCCCGGGTCAGGGCCACGTAGAGCAGCCGCAAGTCTTCGGCGAGGCGCTCCCTGTCTGCTTCCGCCAGGGACCCCTCGGCGCCGGTTAGATCGAGAATGGTGCGATTGCCCGCCTCGTCCGCCTCGTGATAGAGCGGGGTCTCGGCGGTTCTGTGGCTGCAGATAAAGGGCAGGAACACCAGGGGATACTCCAGCCCCTTGGATTTGTGGATGGTGACGATCTGCACCAGCTTGCGCTCGGATTCGAGGCGAAGTACCTGCTCCGCATCCTGCCCGCCCGGGCGGCTCACCGCCTCCCCCAGCCAGCGCAGCAGGGCATATTCCCCATCCAGCTCGCTGCTCACCTGTTGCAGCAGCTCGCCGAGATGGAGGAAGTTGGTCAGCCGCCGCTCGCCATAGGGGCTCGCCAGCAGGGAGGAGGCGAGATTGCGCCTGTGCAGCAGGGCCCGCAGCATCGCCAGCACGCCGCGGCGATGCCAGATCGATCGGTACTCCATAAACTCCTGCACCGCGCTCTCCCAGGCCCGCTCGTCCGAGGCCAGCGCATCGAGCGCCCTGGCATCCAGATCAAACAGGCCGGTGGCGAGTGCCGCCCTAAGGCTGCGCTCTTCGCTCGGGTTCTGGCAGGCGTGCAAAATCAGCAGGATCTCCCGCGCCTCCACCTGCTCCAGCACGCTCTCGCGGTTCGACAGATAGACGGAGGCGATGGCGAGGCGCGCCAGCTCCTGCTGCACCAGCTTGCCCTCGGCGCCGGTACGCACCAGCACGGCGATATCCCCCGCCTTCACCGCCTTGTCGCCGATCTGCGCCTTGCCCTCGCGGGCCAGGGTCAGCAGGCGGTGGATCTCGGCGGCGGTGGCGCGGGCCATCTTGCTCTGGTAATCCCCCCGGTTGAAGGTGGGCTGGCCGGTCAGCTGCCAGCAGTGGAGCACGGGGGCGGTGGCGCCATCGAGCAGCAGCGCCTTGCTCTTGCCCTGGGCCTCCACCGGCAGGAAGGGGATATCCGCTTCGTAGATAAAGGGATCTTTCGCCCGCTCGAACAGACCGTTGACCGCCCCCACCAGGGCGCCGCTGGAGCGCCAGTTACGCCCCAGGGTGTAGTGGGCGCTCACATTTCGCCTGGCCTGGATGTAGGTGAAGATGTCGGCGCCGCGAAAGCCGTAGATGGCCTGCTTGGGGTCACCGATCATCAAGAGCGCCGTGTCTGTGTGGCCGCCGTAGAGGCGATGGAAGATGCGGTACTGCTGGGGGTCGGTATCCTGAAATTCGTCGATCATCGCCACCCTGTAGGTGGCGCGAATGCGCTCGCAGAGCCGCTCGCCAAGGCTGGAGCCGAGCGCCCCGTCGAGATCTTTGAGCAGGTCATCGAACGAGAGCTGATGGGCCTGCCGCTTGCTGGCCTGCATCCGGCTGCGCACCACCCTGGCCGCCCGTTGCAGGATAAGATCCCGGATACCGGGGCGGCTCGCCAGCAGCTCGTCGATCTGGCTGAACAGCGGCAGGGTCGGTAATGCCTTCCCCTTGCTTAGCTTGGCCTCCAGGGTTTCCTGGCCGAAGCGCTCGAGATCCTTGGGCAGGGTATAACCGCTGGCCGGATCCTGGGCCCAGTCGCCTATCTTGGCAAGCCAGCCTTCGTAGTTCTTGCCGGTATAGAGCTTGATTTGCCCCTCGGTCTGACGGCGGATCTCGTCCGTCTGCGCCAGCCAGGCATCTTTCACCGCCCCGATGCGGGCCATGGCGGCCTGATGGCGGGCGGCCAGGGTTTCGTCACCCAAGGCGGGATGGATCTCCAGCTCGCTGTTGTCGAGCCAGCCGTTCATCTCCCGCAGCAGGGCGGCGGGGCTCGGCCAGAGCGCGCGCACCGAGCTCGCCAGGGTCTTGTCCACCGGATAGAACTCGGCGCGCCAGTAGTCGCTTACCGCCTGCAGCCTGAGCTGGCTGTCGTCGGTCAAAAATTCGGTTTCAAAGAGGGCGCCAGACTCGAAGGCGTTCTGCTTGAGCATCCGCTGGCAGAAGCCGTGGATGGTGAAGACAGCCGCCTCGTCCATCTGGCGCTCGGCAGCCAGCAGGCGGCGGGCCGCCAGCTCGTGATCCTCCACCTCTGCCAGCAACTGGGCCAGCAGGGTGTCACTGCTATGGCCGCGCATAAAGGCGAGGCGCGCCTCGTGGATGCGGCCGCGGATCCGCCCCCGCAGCTCGGCGGTGGCCGCTTCGGTAAAGGTCACCACCAGGATCTCGGTCACCGAGAGGGGCCGCTCGTGGGCGCTGGGCTGACCGGCGTCTTCCCCCTCTTCGATCAGCGGGCCGTGGCCCAGCAGCAGGCGCAGGTAGAGACCGGCTATGGTGTAGGTCTTGCCGGTACCGGCGGAGGCTTCGATCAGTCGTTCACCATGGAGGGGAAAACGCAATGTATTGAGCGGGTTAGCCATTATTTCAGCTCCTCCAGGGTCTTGAGCAGCGGAGTCAGGTGTTCGCGGGCCAGGGCCTGCAACTGGTCCAGCACGGCGTCATCCAGCTCGGGGAAGCAGCGGGCGACATAAGGGTCTTGCCCCTCCCCCGTCACCATGTAGCCGCCGTTGAAGCGGGTGAGGGCCGCCTTGTCGGCCGCCTCAGGCTTGTCCGGATCCTTCTCCATCGCCTTGAGCCAATCCCAGGCGGTATTGGGGAAAAACGGCAGCGGCCGCTTCATCCCCTGGGCCCAGAGCGCCACCAGAGCCGCCAGCCTGGGGCGCGCCTCGTCGGCAGAGAGCGCTGGCAGTCGCAGACTCTGTTTGGCATCGAACAGCAGGGTGTCGCCGGGGGCGCTGCTCAATGAGAGGCAGAGGTGCTGAACCCAGCCCAGCAGCAGATCCTTGCCGTTGAAGCTGCCGGGTTTGACCACCAGCGCTCGCCCCTTCTGGGTGTCGATCCACCCCTGCAGCTGGCCCTGAGTCAGGGAGATATCGATCTCCACCGCCCGTTTTTCTGTCTCATCAGCAGCAACCCAGGGGCGCAACCGATCCGCCAGCTTGCCCATCTCGGCATCCAGATCGTCCAGCAGCAGGCTGCCGAACCACCCTTGGGGCAGCAGGCCGGTGAGCTGCAACCGCTCGCGACGCACTGTACTGTCACCTTCCGCCAGATGAGCGTCGAGCAGCAGATCTTTCAGCTGATAATGTTGCAGGCCGTCCAGCTCGAACGGCTCGCTGTCCTCGATGTTGGCCTCGTTCAGTTCAAACCACACCTTGAGGCGGCGGTTGAGGAAGTACTTGGTGGGTTGCCGATAGAAGCGCAGCAACTCCGCCAGCTCCAGCCCCTGCTCTCTTCCCCATTCCGGAGGTAAAGGCAGCTCGCCGCTCTGGAAGTTGGCGGCGCCGCGCACCGGATTGAGGGCGGGCAGCCAGTCGGCGGCATAGGTGAAGAGGCGCGAACCCGCCTGCGGATAGAAGTAGTTGCGGCTGTAGGGGGTGAGCGGGTGCGCCACCATCAGGTGCTGAAGCAGCCGCCGGCCTGAGGTCTCGTCATCGAGGCTCTCATCCCCCGCCAGCACAAAGCCCTGCCGCACATAGTCGATCAGCTCCGCCAGCAGCACCGAGGGCACCTTGTCGCTGTTGTCCTGGGCGCTGAAGCCCTGATAGCTGATATAGAGCCCCTGCTGGGCGCTCAAGAGTGCCTCGAGGAAGAGGTAGCGGTCATCATCGCGGCGGGAGCGATCTCCGCGCCGCGACGCCACCGCCATCAGATCGAACCCCATGGGGGCCAGGGTGCGCGGGTAGACGCCGTCGTTCATGCCGAGCAGGCAGACCTGCTTGAAGGGGATGGAGCGCATCGGCATCAGGGTGCAGAAGTTGACCTGACCGGCGAGGAAGCGCTGGCTGGAGCGGGACTCTCCCAGCACGCTGCCGAGATAATCCTGCAACAGATCGGCGGTGATGGGCTGCTCGAAGCGGGCCTCGCCGAGCCGGGTCTGCCACTCGGCCAGCTGGCTGCGAATGAGCTGGAGCTGACGCTCTTCCTCCTCGTCGGCCAGATAGAAGCGCTCCAGCAGCGCCAGCAGGCAGGCGTGCCACTCCGTCAGCGGCTGCGCCTGTTGCAAGCGGGGCAGGAATTCGGCCAGCGAGTCGACGAACCAGGCGAGCTTGCCGAGCGCCAGCCCCTGTTGGCCTTCGATATCGGCGTAGGGCAGGATGCCCGCCACCGGCTCGCCATCTCCCATGGCAAAGCCGAGCAGCATGCGGCGCAGGCCAAACAGCCAGCTGTTGCCGGACATGGGCGGCAGATCGAAGCGCTCGGGGTAGCCGTCATCCAGCCCCCAGCGGATGCCGGTCTCCTGCACCCAGACCCGCAGCTGGTTGAACTCGTCGTCATCGAGCTCGAAGCGGCGCAGCACGGCGGGCACCTCGAGAATGGCGAGCAGCTCCCCCGCCCCCAAGCGGGCGTTGGGCAGTCTGAGCAGGGCGAGGAAACTCTGCAGCAGCGGGCTCTCCTGACTCGCCGCCCTATCCGAGACCGCGAAGGGGATCTGGCCCCGCGCGCCAAACACCGCCTGGATGTAGGGGCCGTAGCTGTTCACATCCGGCATCATCACCACCACGTCTTTCGGGGTGAGGGACGGGTCCTGCTCGAACAACGCCAGCAGCCGATCGTGCAGCACCTCGAGCTCGCGCATCGGGCCGTGGCAGGCGTGGATCTGCAAGGATCCATCCGCCGGATCGATCGGGCTCTTGTGATGGCTGCTGTCGAGATCGAACTGACCGGCGCCTCGCTCGGCCAGCTCCAGCACATCCTTCTGGATGGCGCGCAGCAGGCTGACATTGCCCTTGGTATCCACCTCGTCGATGTCGACGAAGGCCTCGATTTGCGGCACCTCCAGCTCCATCAGCTGATGCAGATAGTCGCGCCCCAGCTTGCCCATGGAGGCGAGCAGCGGGTTGGCGGGGCCTTGCAACGTCTCGATGTCGGTACCGGGTTTGAGCTTGTTCTCCAGCCGTGCCAGGGTCTTGCGATCAAGCAGATCCCCCCAGTAGTAGCGGCAGGGGTTGGTGACAAACAGGTGCACCTCCACCTCCGGCCGGCTGCCGAGGGCCAGCAGCGCCTCCACATAGCGCGGCGGCAGCGCCGAGATGCCGAACACGAACACCCGCTGCGGCAGCTTGCCCGGCAGATCCCGGGTGCGCGCCAGCTCGTGGATAAACTCCTCGTAGAGGTTGGCTCTGTGGTAACCGCTCGGAGAGAGCGCCAGGGTGCGGGCCACCAGCTCGCGCCACAGCTCCGGCTGCCAATCCTGACCGCTCACCCCGGCCAGTTCTAACCCCAATCCCTCCCCCTCTTCCCAGCGGGCGATCCAGTCAGGCCGGTAGACCAGATACTGGTCGAACAGATCCGCCACCTTCTGGCAGAGCTGCCAGAGCCGCACTTGCTCGGGATCCCGGGCAGGATCCTCGTCATCCCCACCCAGATAGGCGGCGAGTGGTACGAAGGCGGGGCGATCCAGCAAGGCAGGCAAGATGGTCATCAGCTGCCAGCTCATGGAGCCCTTGTTGTAGGGGCTCTGGCGCGGCACGTCCGCCAGCACCTGGGTGAACATCTCCCAGATAAAGCTGGCGGGCAGCGGAAAGTCGATATTGGCGGCGATGCCGAAGGCCTTGGCCAGCTCCAGCTTGAGCCACTGGGCCATGCCGGGACTCTGCACCAGGATCTGCTCGTGCTCGAAGGGGTGAGAGAGGGGCACCTGCCGGATGCGGCTCACCAGCAGCTCCTTGAGCAGATCCAGCTGATTGGAGTGGTAGAGGGTAAACATGGACGACTCCCGCCAATTTCATGAAGAGGGGTGCGCGCCGGAAAAGGCGAGCCATTTCCGTCACTTCACACGAAATGGGATTGTCGGGGATCGGGGGATAAGATGCAAAAGGCGCTTGCCGCCGCCAGGGGCCTCGTCACAGTACCGGCATTCGCCCCCTGGCGGGCATAAAAAAGCCGGTGCAGCTGCACCGGCCAAAAGGCGTTGGAAAACTTGAACTATCTGGGTATTACCAGCACTTGCCGAGGCGGGCATCCAGGCTGAAGGCGCCAGGACCGGCTGCCGCCAGGGCCAGGAAACCACCGGCCACAGACAGGTTCTTCATGAACATCAGCATCTGCATCTGTTCGGCAGGCTGATAGTGGAAGATGAAGGCGGCCATCAGGGTGAAGCCGGCCAGCAGCACCGAGAGGCTGCGGGTAAAGAGACCCAGCACGATGGCGAGACCGCCACCCAGCTCCAGCAGGATCACCAGGGGCAGCATGAACCCGGGCACGCCCATGGCTTCCATGTAACCCTGGGTACCGGCGTAACCGCCGATCTTGCCCCAGCCTGCCATCACGAACATCAGCGCCAGCAAAATACGACCCGCCAGCAGTGCCACATCTTTCATCTTGTCCATTGTCAGATTCCTTTGATTACCCATCTTGGTAATAAACAGTGTAAGAGCTAATTGTTAACTCATTCATTTCGCCGTGATTTATCTATCAGGGCAGATCAAACAGCAGGGTTTCACTCCCCTCGGAGGCGGTGAGCGTCCAGGACGCCTCATCGCGACTGAGCAGGCCGTCGCCGGGTCGGGCAGCCAGACCGTTGCCAGTCAGCTCCCCTGAAATCATATGCAGGTAACCATGGCGCCCTTGCAATGCCCATTCGAGGGTTTCCCCTGCGGCAAGTTGCAGCCGCCAGATGCGGGCCTGCTGGCGGATCCTGAAGGATCCATCCTCCCCATCCGGTGACGCGACCAGCGTCAGCCCCGGCTGGGTGGTTATCTTCTTCTGCTGATAACCCGGGGTAGTACCGACTTCATTCGGCTCTATCCAGATCTGCAACAGGGAGAGGGGCTCGGTCTGCGAGGGGTTGTACTCGCTGTGCCGGATGCCGGACCCTGCGCTCATCAGCTGGAAATCCCCCGCCGGGATCTGCTCGGCATGGCCGAGGCTGTCCCTGTGCTCTATGGTGCCGCTCAGCACGCAGGTGAGGATCTCCATGTTGGCATGAGGGTGGGTAGCGAAACCGCCACCCGGCGACACCAGATCCTGGTTGATGACCCGCAGGACGGAGTGCCCCATCCAGTCCGGGTCATAGTAGTGACCGAACGAGAAGCTGTGGCGTGCATCCAGCCAGCCGAAGTTGGCATGACCCCGTTCTGCTGCGGCTCTCAATTTCATCATGGTGTGCTCCTCCAATACCTTGAAACGGTTGATTAGCGCTGGCGACCGTCACCCAGACCGAACGGGATGCGGTAGCTGCTGCTCTCGCTGCCCAGGCTGACCGTCAGGTTGCCCTGGGTGCGGCTCGGGATCTTGACCTGCTGGGTGCCCATCAGGCTGGCGTGAACCGATGCCAGCAGATCGCCAGACTCATCGCGCACCTCCAGCATGGGGTTGGACTTGCCAGCCATGGCGGCGGTCGCGTTCCAGTTCACGAACAGCACGCCAGGGGCGGCATTGATGTCGGCCGGTACGGCAGCCTGGGCGAAACCTGCGGTCATCAGGCCTGCAACGGCCAGCATCTTGATTACGTTTTTCATGTTCATTCACTCTCTTGGTTTTTATGTCATTGCCAAGGCCGGTCTGGCCCGAATCAATGCATCCATGCAAGAGGTTATTCAAATAGTGTGTTGTTCTTTCACCTACAGCAGACATCGTTCTGTGTGATGTCTCAGCCTGGAACTACCTTTTATTTGGCCGCCTGGCCTTCCTGCCTAAGCGTTGATTGAATATTAAAGTCACTTGCCCTAAGTTGTTAGCGAGATAATCTGGCAAACATGTTCAAAAAAATTGAAGGTTAGATATGGCCAAGGAATCGAACAAGGAGCGGGCGCTGACCCTGGAGGCGATCCGGGTGCTGGACGCCATAGACCGCCGTGGCAGCTTCGCGGCCGCCGCCGACGAGCTGGGCAAGGTGCCCTCGGCGCTGAGCTACACGGTGCAGAAGCTGGAAGACGAGCTGGACGCCATGCTGTTTGATCGCAGCGGCCACAGAACCAAATTCACCCCCGCCGGGCGCATGCTGCTGGAGCAGGGTCGCCTGCTGCTGGAGGCGGCCGAGCATCTGGTGGGGGAGACCCGGGCCCTGGCTAGGGGCTGGGAGACCGACATCACCATAGCCGTCGATGCCCTGGTGCCGCTGCAGGCGCTCTACCCCCTGGTGGAGCGGCTGGCCGAGCTGACGGATACCCGGCTGCGGTTGCGGGCCGAGGTGCTGGCGGGCAGCTGGGAGTGTCTGGAGGATGGCCGCGCCGACCTGCTCATCTCCTCCCTCAACCCCGACATCACCCTGACCGGCATCAAGTACCAGCCCTTGCAGGAGGAGGTGATGCTCTACGTCGCCCACCCGGCTCACCCCCTGCACGGGGAGCCCGAGCCCCTGGCGGACGAGACCCTGCGCCGCTACCGCGCCATCGCCATCGCCGACACGGCGCGGCGCAAGCCCGCCCTCACCTATCGCCTGCTGGACAAGCAGCCGCGCCTGACCGTCAGCACCATGGGGGAGAAGCGCGATGCCCTGCTGGCGGGGATCGGTGTCGGCACCATGCCCCTGAGCTGGATAGAAGAGGACATCAAGGCGGGCCGCCTCAAGGTGATCGGCCCCGAATATCGCCATCAGGTGCAGGTCGTGCTGGCGTGGCGGCGCGATACCATGGGCAAGGCCAAGAGCTGGCTGGTGCGGGAGATCCCCAAGCTGTTCCCCTGCAAGGGAGAATAATCCCTCGGGAGGGCGGCGCAGGAGGTGCCAAAAAATGCGCCCCTTCCTTGACGGCGGGCTCAAATTCGGAGAAAAGAAAAAAAGCGGACCTCTTGCGAGTTCCGCTCAATGCCAGGAAAGAATAAAACCTTGCGGTTAAAAAAACCCTTAAATTGGAAGCAAACAATCGTTTTCTCAACCAGGAAGGTATTGAATCCGATTCGTGTTGGATTATGTGCGATGTAATATGCATCACCAGCAAAATGTTGGAAGGTTGAAGGATATGCACCACCGAGTGTCATTATCTGCCACCTTGCACCACAACTGGTCAGGCCATTTCAGCCGTTATCACCGGATTACTCTCCTCTGGTTTTTCTAGGTGTCAAAAATTGAGCCCGATACAGATAAATGACTCACTTTCTGGCACGACTAAAAATGCAGATAAAGGAATAGTTGCATGACCTACAGCCAGACCCTGGCCAACCACATTCTCGACACCCTGAAGAAGACCCTGACCGACAAGGGGATCCGCTATCAGACCCTGGCGGAAGCCATGGGGGTCTCCATCGCCACCGTGAAGCGGATGATGAACAAGCCCTCCCTGCCGTTCGATACCCTGCTGGAGATCTGCCACCTGGTGGGGCTCTCGTTCGAGGAGTTGCTGGATCGCACCCAGGACGCCCAGAGCCGCCGCGCCGTCTTCACCCAGGAGCAGGACGAGGCGTTTCACAAGGAGCCGGGGCTCTACGCCTTCCTCGCCAACATCTTCTGGCGCGACAAGACCCTGATCGATCTCAAGCGGGAATACGGCCTGACCGATGCCTCCTGCTACCTCTATCTGCGCAAGCTGGAGAAGCTCGGCATCTTGCAGCTCGGCATCGACAACAGCTACCACTTCCTCATCAGCGAGCGGATCAGCTTCGAGCAGCACAGCCGCTTCGCCCGCCAGCAGGCACGCCAGGCCATGTCGGTGCTGGGGGACTATCTGGTGGAGAACATGCACAAGTCGAACAACTACATGGCGCTGTGCCAGCTCCACCTGGACGAGAGCGAGGCCATGGCCCTGATCGATCGCATGAAGGAGTACTGGCATCAGGAGCTCAAGCTCAACCGCCCCGCCATAGGCCAGCGGGAGGGCAGCAAGACCTACACAATGTCGCTGCAACTGGCGGACTGCGGCTACCAGAGCTTCGACGACCTTATCCCCAATATCGACAACTGATCCCGGCGGATCCTGCGGGATCCGTCCGTTTTCGCTGGCGTTCCGTTATCCCGTGAGTTGAACGGTCTGCGATCTGCCTGTGGCCGGTTGCAGCGCCCGGGTATCCAGACAGATACGGATGGCATCCGGCCGCCAGTGCTCGATATCGCAATCCACCAGCGCCCCCCGCTCGTCATAGTTGACCCGCACCAGCCGCAGCACGGCGCTCCCCTGGGCCAGATTGAGGGCGCGGGCTATCTCTCCCCGCGCCGCCGAGGGGGTGATCTCGAGACTCGCCCCACCCTGGCCTATGCCATAGCGCTGCTGATAGAGCTCGGTGAGGGAGCTCGCCAGCGGTGCGCTGGCGATATCGGGAAAGCGGCTGGCCAGCAGGTGGTGGCTGACGTGGAGCACAGGGCGGCCGTCGATCAGGCGCAGGCGGCGGATCTCGTAGAGCGGGGTGAAGGGTGCCAGCCCCATCCGGCTGCACAGCTCGCTGCTGGCCAGCTCGCCGCCGTGGGCCAGCACCCGGGTTTCGGCCACGCGCTGCTGCTCGCCGATCCACTGGTGAAAGTGGGTGTGGATGGCGGGGTCATAGGTGAGGCGGGGCGGCGCCACGAACCAGCCGCGCCGCTCGGCCCGATAGATAAGGCCATCCGCCTCCAGGCTGGAGAGCGCCTCCTTGATGGTGATGCGGGTGGTGGCGAAGCGCTCGCTCAGGGCCCGTTCGGCGGGCAACTGTTGCCCGGCCCCCAGCTGGCCGCTGCCGATATAGCGGCGCAGGGTCCGGCAAATCTGTTCGCACTTGGAGGGGTTGCGGCCATCGGTCAGCCCCTGTTCACTCAATCGCTCTGTCACTGTCACATCCCTGTCGGTCATTCCGGTGTGCGTCCCCTGGAGTAGACCAGCGGCTGTCGGTCCCGAGTTGTAACCGCTGTGGATGACAGCGCCATGACAGGGCGATTGTCATGAAAACGCCATCAAAGCGCCCCGCCACCGTCACAATTCCCCTCTAGCATCCCTCTCGAACCTTAACTGACCTAGTCCAGAGGGATGGGATGATGAAAAGCGTGATCGCAAGTGCACTGGCCCTGGTGGCCATCAGTCAACCGCTGTTTGCCGCCGAGAACATCGCGGATCTCGAGAAGGCCGCCCGCGGCGAAGGCCAGCTCCACAGCATCGGCATGCCCGACAGCTGGGCCAACTGGAAGGATACCTGGCAGCAGCTCGGCAGCATCTACGGCATCAAGCATCAGGATACCGACATGAGCTCCGCGCAGGAGATCGCCAAGTTCGCCGCCGAGAAGGCCAATGCCACCGCCGACATCGGCGACGTGGGCGGCGCCTTCGGCCCGGTGGCGGTCAAGCAGGGGGTCACCCAGCCCTACAAGCCCTCCACCTGGGCCGATATTCCCAACTGGGCCAAGGATGCGGACGGTCACTGGATGCTGGCCTATACCGGCACCATCGCCTTCCTGATCAACAAGGATCTGGTCAAGGCAGCCCCCACCAGCTGGCAATCCCTGCTGGGTGGCGACTACAAGGTGACCCTGGGTGACGTGGGCGTCGCCTCCCAGGCCAACAACGGCGTGCTGGCGGCGGCCTATGCTACCGGCGGCAGCGAGAAGAACCTCAAGCCTGCGCTGGAGCTGTTCGGCCAGCTGGCCAAGCAGGGTCGTCTCTCCCTGAACGACCCCACCATCGCCAATATCGAGAAGGGCGAGGTGGAAGTGGGGGTGCTGTGGGACTTCAACGCCCTCAACTACCGCGACCAGATCGACCCCAAGAAGTTTGACGTGGTGATCCCGAGCGACGGCTCCGTCATCGCCGGTTACACCACCATCATCAACAAGTGGGCCAAGAACCCCAACGCCGCCAAGCTGGCGCGGGAATACATCCTCTCCGATGCCGGTCAAATCAACCTGGCACGCGGCTACGCCCGCCCGATCCGCAGCAATGTTGCGCTGCCGGACGACGTGAAAGCCAAGCTGCTGCCAGCCGAGCAGTATGCCAATGCCAAGCCGGTTCAGGATCACGCCGCCTGGGAGCAGAGCTCCAAGGCCCTGCCGCGCCAGTGGCAAGAAACCGTCATGATCAACATGCAGTAAGGGAACCCAGTGCAACACAAGGTGATAGTGGTACTTGTGGATGGTCTGGCAGCCGAGGTAGCCCATTGCATGGGCTACCTTTTCGGCATGGTGGAGGCGGGGCGGGGCCTGCATACGACCCTGAATGCTGCCCTGCCCTCTCTCTCCCGGCCCCTCTACGAGTGCATCCTGACCGGCGTGCCGCCGGTGGCGAGCGGCATCACCCACAACGGAGTGAGTCGCCTCAGTCTGCATGAATCCATCTTCCATCTGGCCCGGGCCGCGGGCAAACACACCGCGGCGGCGGCCTATTACTGGGTGAGCGAGCTTTACAACCAGAGCCCCTGGCTGGCGGCTCGCGATCGCTTTACTCACGACGAGCAGCTACCCATTCAGCACGGCTGCTTCTACTGGGATGACAACTATCCCGACAGCCATCTGCTGATGGATGGGGAATGGCTGCGCAGCCAGTACGATCCTGATTTTTTGCTGATCCACCCGATGGGGGTGGACGATGCGGGCCACAAGTTTGGCCTCGATTCCCGCCAGTACCGCAATCAGGCGCGGCGCATGGACAGCCTGCTGGCCGATCTGCTGCCCCAGTGGCTGGCAGAGGGGTATCAGGTGGTGATCACCTCGGATCACGGCATGAACAATGATCTGAGCCACGGCGGCACCCTGCCCGAGGAGCGCGCCGTGCCGCTCTGGCTGTTTGGCGATGCCTTCGTCGAGCGCTGGCCGGATGGGGTGGTGATCGCCCAGACCCAGCTCTGCGCCCTGATGGCGGATCTGCTGGGTATTCCCCACGACAAGCCGGCAGCGCCACAGCTGCTCAAGGCGGCCTTTATGCGCGAGGTGCACTGATGATGCCTGCCACCACAAAGATCCTCGCGGATCAACAGGTGAAGCCACGCCGGGCACGCCGCCACTGGCTGCCGGCCCTGGTGCTGCTGCCCTTTGTCCTCTTGATGATCCTGTTCCAGCTCGCCCCCATGGTGTGGGTGCTGGTGGGCAGCTTTCAGACCCCCGATGGCTGGGGCCTCGACCATTACCGGGAGATTTTGAGTTCCCCCTTCTACCTGCAATCCTTCGGCAATTCTCTGCGTATCGCCGGTATCGCCAGTCTGGCGGGCCTCGCCATCGGCACGTTCGGGGCGGCAGCACTGCGCCACAGCGGCGAGCGGGTCAAGCGGCTGCTGCTGGCCTTTGTCACCATGACCGGCAACTTCAGCGGGGTGCCGCTGGCGTTCGCCTTCATCATAGTGCTCGGCATCAACGGCGCCGTTACCCTGCTGCTCAAATCCTGGGGCCTCATCGACGGCTTCAACCTCTACTCGGGGTCAGGCCTTATCCTCATCTACACCTACTTCCAGATCCCCCTCGCCCTGCTGCTGCTCTACCCGGCGTTCGATGCGCTGCAGGATGAGTGGCCCCAGGCCGCCGCCCTGCTGGGTGCCAGCAAGGGACAGTATGTGTGGCACGTGGCGCTGCCGGTGCTGACGCCTGCGCTGCTCGGCACCCTGATCATCCTGTTTGCCAACGCTGTGGGAGCCTACGCCTCCGCCTACGCCCTCACCACGGGCAACTTCAATCTGGTGACCATACGGGTGGCGAGCCTGGTCTCCGGCGACATTTTCCTGGAGCCCAACCTGGCGGCAGCGCTGGCGGTGATCCTGATGGTGCTGCTGGGGGTGGTGACGGCCGCCAACCAGTGGCTGCTGAAAAAGAGCTATGTGAACAAGGGGCAATCCCATGCATGATTTGACGCCGCGCTGGCCCAAGTGGGTGCTGGGTGGGCTGGTTGCCACCCTGCTGCTGCCGCTGCTGGCTACCTTTCTCTATTCGATCTCCACCCGCTGGGGAGCGACCCTGCTGCCGGATGGCTTCACCCTCGACTGGTATCTCAAGCTGTGGGGCGATCCGCGCTTTCTCGCAGCCTTTGGCCGCAGCCTGCTGGTCTGCTTCTCCACCCTGCTGCTGGGCACGCTAGTGCTGGTGCCCACCGTGCTGGTGGTGGCCTACTACTTCCCCAGGCTGGATCCCTGGATGAACCTCTTGATCCTGCTCCCCTTCGCGGTGCCACCTGTGGTCTCCTCGGTGGGGCTGTTGCAGATCTACGCCGACGGCGTCCTGCCCATTATCGGCACCCCGTGGATCCTGATCGGCACCTGGTTCACAGTGGTGTTGCCCTTCATGTACCGGGCGCTGGCCAACAGCCTGCAGGGGGTAGCGCTGAAGGATCTGATGGATGCCGCCCACCTGCTGGGGGCAAGTAGTCGGCGCGCCTTTCTGCTGGTGGTGATCCCCTGCCTGCGCAAGGGATTGCTGGCCGCGCTGTTTCTCTCCCTCTCCTTCCTGCTCGGCGAGTTCGTGTTCGCCAACATGCTGGTGGGCACCCGTTACGAGACCCTGCAGGTCTACCTCTACAACATGAGGTCCACCTCGGGCCACTTCACCAGCGCCCTGGTGATGAGCTACTTCCTGCTGACCCTGCTGCTCACCTGGGCGGCCAACAGATTTCATCGGTGATCCAAGATGTTTCATTTAGAAGTCAATCAGTTGCACAAATCCTACGGCGATACACCTGTGTTCGAGGGGATCGAATTCGGCATTCGCAAGGGGGAGCTGGTGACCCTGCTCGGCCCCTCCGGCTGCGGCAAGTCCACCCTGCTGCGGGCGCTGGCCGGACTCACCCCGGTGGATGGTGGTCAGGTGCGGGTGGCCGGGGAAGACATCACCTGGCAGGCGCCCCAGAAGCGGGGCATCGGCATGGTGTTCCAGAGCTATGCGCTCTTCCCCAACATGACGGTGTGGGACAACGTCGCCTTCGGCCTCAAGATGAAGCCCCAGCCGGGACGCGAGCTCGCCGCCAGCGTGCAGGAGGCACTGGCGCTGGTGGAGCTGACCGGCTTCGAGCGCCGCTATCCGGCCGAGCTCTCCGGCGGCCAGCGCCAGCGGGTGGCGCTGGCCCGGGCCCTGGTGGTACAGCCGCGGATCCTCTTGCTGGACGAGCCGCTCTCGGCGCTGGATGCCCGCATCCGCCGCAGCCTGCGCCAGCAGATCCGCGAGATCCAGCAGCGCCTCGAGCTCACCACCATCTTCGTGACTCACGATCAGGAGGAGGCGCTCACCCTGTCGGACCGGATCTTCCTGATGAACAAGGGATCCATCGTGCAGAGCGGCACGCCGGAGCAGATCTACACCCGTCCCGCCAGCGAGTTTGTGGCGGGCTTTATCGGCAACTACAACCTGCTCGGCGCAGAGCAGGGCAAGTCCCTGTTCGGCCCCCGTTTTCAGGGCAAGCTGGCGCTGCGGCCGGAGTCCATCACCCTGCTGCCCGCCGGGGCGACCAGCAGCGAGCCCAGCCTGCCCGGCATCGTCCGCCAGCAACAGCTGCTCGGCAACGTCATCCGCTATCAGGTGGAGTGCGAGGCGGGGCTGTTGACCGTGGACTGCCTCAACCGCCGTGCCGGCGATCTGCTGGCCGTGGGCAGCGCCGTGACCCTGGCGGTGGCCCGGGATCAGCTCTGTGAGGTAGCATGAGGCCGCATTTCATTTCCATTTTCACTGCGAGGAGCGCCCATGGCACTGGCACTGTTTGATCTGGACGAGACCCTGATTGCCGGGGATTCCGCCAGCCTCTGGCTGGAGTACATGGTGGCCGAGGAGCTGGCCCCGGCGGGCATGGTGGCCGAGGAGCAGGCCATGATGTCTCTCTACCATCAGGGCAAGATGGACATGCATCAATACATGGCCTTCACCCTGCAACCCCTGGCGGGCAAGACGCGCCAGTGGCTCGACTCCCTCTGCACCCGCTTTGCCGAGCAGGTGCTGCGCGAGCGCCTCTACCCCGAGGGGCTGGCCCGCATCGAGTGGCACCGCCAGCGCGGTGACGAGCTGGTGCTCATCTCCGCCTCCGGCGAGCATCTGGTGGCACCCATGGCAAAGATGCTGGGGATGGATCACTGCGTCGCCATCCTGCTCGACGAGGAGGAGGGAAGGCTGACCGGCCAGACCCGCGGCACCCTGAGTTTTCGCGAGGGCAAGGTGGCCCGCATCAACCAGCTCTTTGCCGGGCGGGAGCAGATCTGGCAGGGGAGCTTCGGTTACAGCGACTCCCACAACGATCTGCCCATGTTGCGGGCGGTGAGCCATCCTCATGCTGTCAATCCGGCCCCTGCCCTGCGCCAGTGCGCCTCGGAGCTGGGTTGGCCCCTGTGGGCGTGGCAGTTGCTTCCTTGAGCCGCTGAATGAAGAAGAGGCCCTCAGGCCTCTTCCTTGCTCAGTATCCCATCGTCTTCCGGCGGCACCTGCTGCGCCAAGGGGGCGTCTCCCCCCAGATAGATGCGGTTCTTGCCATCTCGCTTGGCGCGATACACCTCGGCATCGACGATATCGAGCAGCCCCTTGGCATCCAGACCGGGGGCGCTCGCCACCAGGCCGCCGCTGAAGGTGATCCCGAGGCCGGGTTCACGCCAGTCCAGGGACGCGACCCCTATCCTGTACTGCTCCAGCAGCATCTGGCAGAAGTGGATGTCGGGGTTGGCGAACAGCACCACCAGCTCCTCGCCGCCGTAACGGCAGACCCAGCCGTGATCCTCCAGCAGCTGGTTGCCCAGCTTGGCCACCCGCTTGAGCACCACGTCTCCGGTCTGATGGCCGAAGGTGTCGTTGACCCGCTTGAAATCGTCCAGATCCACCATGGCCAGGCAGAACGGCTGATGCTCGAACAGCAGACGATTGACTCGTTCGTCGAAGAAGCGGCGATTGTAGAGGCCGGTCAACTTGTCCAGATTCGCCTGCTGGCGCGCCTCGTGGTAATCCTTGCTCACCTCCGCCAGCTCGGCATAGACGTGCCTGAGCTCGTGCATGCCCCCATGGGGCACCCCATCGGGTGGCATCCTGCTGGCGCGGATCATGGTGGAGATCTCGTCCAGCATCCGCCTGAAATAACGGGACCAGACCAGGGCCAGCAGCGCATAGAGCATGCAGGCCAGCACCACCACCCCGAGCACGTTGAGGGAGGCGCTCGCCACCACGACCTGAATGCTCGACGCCGGCAGCACGCTGATCAGCACCCAGTTGCGATCGGGCAGGCGGCTGTAGGCCACAAACTGCCGGGAGTCCGAGTCCAGGAAGATGCCGTCCTCAGCGCTGAAGCGGGAGAGCCAGCTCGGGTGCGTCATGGGCTTGAGCAGCCGGGAAGGATCGGGGTGGGCCAGCACCTTGCCGGACTGGTTGACGATCATCTGGTAACCGCTGTTCCACTGCCGGTTCAGCTGGGCGGAGAAGGGCGCCAAGATGGCATCGACCGCGAACACCCCGCGCACCCTGCCCTCCTGGTCGGTGAGCGCCCGTGCGAGCGCGATCACCAGGTTGCCGTTGGTGTAGTCGTAATAGGGCTCGGTCCAGACCATCTTGCCCACATGCTGGCTGGCCAGCTGATACCAGGGGCGCGTCCTGGGATCGAAGCCCGTATCCGCCTGCCACTCGGGGTAGATCAGCATCTGGCGCTCGGCGGTGCCGACATAGATGTAGATGAGATCAGCCATGACCCCCTTGTAGAGGCGCCACTCCTTGAGGTAGCTCTCGGCATTGTGCAGGCGGGGGCCGCTGATGTCGTCCACCTTCACCTGGTCGTAGATGAGGGTGAACTGGCGTTCCATTTCGTGCAGGTAGGGCTCGATGAAGACGTGACGCAACTGGTGGTTGGTGGCGAGCAGACGGTGTTGCAACTCTCGTTGCAGGCTGCGCTCCATGTGCAGGTAGTAGATGGCGCCCAGCATCAGCACGGGAATGAACAACAGCAACAGGCCCAGACGCATCCTGGCAACCAGGGACCAGGTCTTTTTGGAGACTGCCCGTTTATCCAACCCTGCCTCCTGCTATCCCCCGACGTCGTGTAGTGTCAGAATATCAGCCCCGCTCTATGGCGTCCAAAGAGAAGCTTGCCATGTGGCCAACGAGAAGGAACAGGCTCGGATGTTGAACCCGGAACTGCTGACCGCGCTCCATTATTGCGCCGTGATCACCCTGACCGGCGCCATCACCTCGGTGTACTTTCTGTTTCGGCGCGGCATGTCCATCGAGCAGGTGCGCAAGCTGCTGCTGGCAGACAGCCTGGCAGCGCTGGCGCTGCTGTTCATCTTCATCACTGGCGTGCTCATGGTGCTCGCTCATCCGCTGCAACCTTCGGCCCTGCTGGCCAATCCCGGCTATCGCACCAAGCTGCTGCTGTTCTTCGCCATGGCCCTCAGCTTCGGCTACCCCAGCCGGCTGTTCCATCACTGGCGCCGCTCCCTGCGTCAGGGGCGCGCCCCCATAGTCTCCATCCAGCAGCAGTTCTGGGTGATCTGGATCCTTCGGGGCAACCTGCTGCTGCTCGCCCTGCTGCCCCTGCTCGCCAGGCTGGCTGGCGGCTGGTAGCCGCCTCGGGCTGGCGCCCATCTGATTGCAAATCACCGGCGACAAAGCCCCCCGCTGACGGGTATCGTACTGGGAGGGGCCCGAGTGCCTCTGTCACTGCTCTCTCAGGGATGAATCCGTATGCGTTCAAACATGATGTTATTGATGGCCGCCGCCATCTGGGGGCTGGGCTTCGTCGCCCAGCGCCTGGGGATGGATCACATGGGGCCTTTCACCTTCAACGGCCTGCGCTTCCTGCTCGGGGCCGCCTCCCTGCTGCCGCTCCTGTGGTGGCTCAAGTCGCGCCAGCCCAGACCGCAATCCGGATCATCATCGGGCGATCGCCGCCTGCTGCTGGTCGGGGGCCTGATCGCCGGGGGCGTGCTGTTCAGCGCCGCCTCCCTGCAGCAGGTGGGGCTGCTCTACACCACGGCCGCCAAGGCGGGCTTCATTACGGGTCTCTACATCATTCTGGTGCCCGTCATCGGCCTGGCCCTGCGCCACAAGACGGGGGCCAACACCTGGATTGGCGCCCTCATCGCCATGGCCGGGCTCTATTACCTCAGCGTCACCGAGGAGTTCACCATAGGCTACGGTGATCTGCTGCAGGTGATCGGTGCCCTGTTCTGGGCCGTTCACCTGCTGGTGCTGGATCACTACTCGAACCGGGTCGCCCCCATCCGCCTTGCCGGGGTGCAGTTCGTGGTGTGCGGCCTGCTCAGTCTTGGTACTGCCTTTGTCATCGAGACCCCGACCCTAGGCGGCGCCGTGGCGGGCTGGCAGGCCCTGCTCTACGCGGGGCTGGTGTCGGTCGGCATAGGCTACACCCTGCAGGTGGTCGGCCAGCGCGGTGCCCACCCGGCCCACGCCGCCATCATCTTGAGCCTGGAGACGGTATTCGCCGCCATCGGCGGTGTGCTGCTGCTGGGGGAAAATCTGGACGAGCGAGCCATCGTAGGTTGCGCCCTGATGCTGGCAGGCATGCTGATCTCCCAGATCCGCTTGCGCTGGTGGTGGAAGTCCCGCCGGAACAAGGTGCCCAGCCAACCCTGAACGAGCGAACCTTGGTGTAGGCTGCGCCCCGATGCTGGCAGGCATGCTGATCTCCCAGATCCGCTTGCGCTGGTGGTGGAAGTCCCGCCGGAACAAGGTGCCCAGCCAACCCTGAACGAGCGAACCTTGGTGGGCTGCCCCCTGATGCAGGCATGGCGCCATCCCCCCAATAAAACGAGGCGCCCCTGGGCGCCTCGTTTTATTGCCGTCTGCCTAGCGTACGCTGGAGCAGAAGCTCACGTCGTCGCGCAGGGGGTCATTGCTCACGCTGTGATAGAGCTCGAAGCAGGGGCCGTCGCCGAACGCCAGCCCGGCGGAGACTATGTCGCCTATGTGCTCCTGCCAGCGCGGCCCGTACTGGTTGCGATCCGTGATGAGGTAGCGGGACTGGGCGTAACGCCCGGCGGGGATGAGCTGGATCTCCACCTCCCCCGTCCCCAGGGTGCCCACCGGCACGCTGATGCCGATGTCGGTGCGGCACTGGGCAGGCGGCGTCACCTCGGGGTTGTCGTGGTAGATGAAGATCCACTCTCCCCCTTCCAGGCCTCGGGGCGCGGCCCACTGGTGAAGGCGATGGCAGACGGCGTCATAGCCCTCGCCATAGGGGCCTGTGACCCTGACATAGGCCAGGGTGCGGGCATCCATCTCGACGGTTTTCATGGTGTTGCTCCTTGCTGATGAGTGGCCTTCAGCATAAGGGGATGGACCATCCCATGCGTGTCCATCCTTGCTCTCATGGTGTCCGTTCTTGCCCTTGTCGCGGCGAAACGCGCCCGGGGTGCAGCCATAGTGACGGCGAAACGCCTTGGCAAAGGCCTGGGAGCTGGCGAGCCCCGCCCCCAGCGCGATGGCGGTGACGCTGGCATCGGTATAGCAGAGCTGCCAGGCCGCCCGCTGCATCCGCAGCCGGCGACACATCTCGCCGGGGGACTCCCCCACCACGGCGGTGAACACCCGGTGAAAGTGATAGAGGGAGAGACAGGCGCGGCTCGCCAGCTCCTCGATGGAGAGATCCGGCTCCTGCTCCAGTGCCCGCAGCACGGGAGTCAGGCGCTCGCGATAGTCGATCATGAACGCACTCTCGCCATATAGAGGGTGTCCACCAGCACGCCGTGGCGCAGGCCGTAATCCCGGGCGACACCTTCCTGCACGAACCCGAACTTGCGGTAGAGCGCCTGCGCCGCTTCGTTGTCACTCCAGACGGTGAGCTCGAGGCGAGTCAGCCCGAGCCAGTTGTCCGCCAGATCCAGTGCCGCCGCCATCAAGTCCGAGCCCACGCCGCGCCCGGCCCAGTCATCACGCACCGCCATGCCGAGGCTCGCCACGTGGCGTCGACGCGGGTTGGGCTCCTGCCACAGGGTCAGGTTACCCACCACCAGACCATCGGATTCGGCCAGCAGCACAGTGACCCCGTCCCGCGGCTCGAGCCGCTGCTGCCAGTGGTGCAGCGAGGCGAAGGGGAGTTGCAGGGTGCCGGCCTGGGCTTTGGGCATGGCGTAGAGATCGCGCAGGGGGGCGGCATCTTCCGGCCCGGCGCGGCGAATGGTGATGGACATGAGACCTCCTGATTGGCTGAGTCCCATCTTGCCGCAAGGCTGGCGTTCGTTTCCACCCCCCATCAGCGAAACCAATCAAAGGGTTAGGCACACTCCATTGGAGCCGGGCGCGCCCTTCCCCTAGTCTGGCGACTCATCACAAGGAGATGCCCCATGACTGACAAGACCCTGCACAGCGCCAACGGTGCCCCCGTCGTCGACAACAACAACAGCCTCACCGCCGGCCCCCGCGGCCCCGTGCTGATGCAAGACATCTGGTTGATGGAGAAACTCGCCCACTTCGACCGCGAGCGCATTCCCGAGCGGGTGGTTCACGCCAAGGGTTCGGGCGCCTACGGCACCTTCACCGTCACCCACGACATCAGCCAATTCAGCAAGGCCGACCTGTTCAATGCCATCGGCAAGCAGACCCCGGTCTTCCTGCGCTTCTCCACCGTGGCCGGTGAGAAGGGGGCCGCCGACGCCGAGCGCGACGTGCGCGGCTTCGCCCTCAAGTTCTACACAGAGCAGGGCAACTGGGATCTGGTGGGCAACAACACCCCCGTCTTCTTCATCCGGGATCCCCTGAAATTCCCCGACTTCATCCACACCCAGAAGCGGGATCCACGCACCAACCTGCGCAGCGCCACCGCCGCCTGGGACTTCTGGTCACGCCACCCGGAATCCCTGCATCAGGTCACCATACTGTTCAGCGATCGCGGCATCCCCAGGAGCCTGCGGGAGATGAACGGCTACGGCAGCCACACCTTCAGCTTCATCAACTCGGCCAACGAGCGCTTCTGGGTCAAGTTCCACTTCAAGACAGAGCAGGGCCACAGCTTCTACACAGATGAGGAGGCGGCCAATGCCGTCGGCCAGGACAGAGAGACCAGCCAGGCGGATCTCTACAACGCCATAGAGCGGGGCGACTTCCCACGCTGGAAGGTCTATGTGCAGGTGATGCCACAAGCCGAGGCCCAGACCTACCAGATCCATCCGTTCGACCTCACCAAGGTGTGGCCGCACAGCGACTACCCGCTGATCCCGGTCGGCGTGCTTGAGCTCAACCAGAACCCGGACAACTACTTCGCCCACGTGGAGCAGGCGGCGTTTACCCCGGCCAACGTGGTGCCCGGCATCGGCTTCTCGCCGGATCGCATGCTGCAGGGTCGCCTGTTCTCCTACGGTGACACCCAGCGCTATCGCCTCGGCGTCAACCACGGCCTGCTGCCGGTCAACGCCCCGCGCTGCCCCTTCCACCACGGCGCCCACCGCGATGGCGCCATGCGGGCAGACAGCAATGGCAGCGCCAGCCCCAACTACCAGCCGAACCGCTTCGGCACCCAGCAGCCGAGCGAGCAGCACGAGCCGGCCCTGAGTCTGGAAGGGGCCGCCCTGCACTACGACTTCCGTGACCATGACAGCGACTACTACAGCCAGCCGGGGGATCTGTTCCGCCTGATGGACGAGGGGCAGCGCGCGCGCCTCGCCGCCAACCTGGCACGCTCCCTCGTCAACGTGGAGGATGACGCCATAGTCGCGGCCCAGCTCAAGCACTTCGAGCAGGCCGACCCCGAATACGCCAAACGGGTCGAACTGGCACTGGCCGCCCTGCAGCGCTAAGCCGCAAGCAGCCAACATCTGCAAACGCAAAACGGGGGCCTAATGGCCCCCGTTGTCGTGATGCTGACGGTGATAAATGCAAAAACGGAGCCCGAGGCTCCGTTTTTCAATGCGGTATCCATCCCGGACGCAGCGCCCTCGCGCGCTTCCCGCTCCCTTGCCAACAAGCGTTTGTACCACCCGTTACGGCAACCAAGCTGTGCATTGGAAGAGCACCGCCGAGCTGGTGATAAATAAAAAACGGAGCCCGAGGCTCCGTTTTTCAATGCGGTATCAATCCCGGACGGAACGCGCTTCGCGCTCTTCCCGCTCCCTTGCCAACAAGCGTTTGTACCACCAGCTACTGCGACGACGTTGTGCATTGGAAGAGCGACGAGCCATTTCTTAGGTTCCAGCCAAGAGAAGAAAGGAGCTGCATTATGCGACAGGGATCACGCCCGTGTCTGTAGCTGGATCAAGAAAAGGCTCACTGACCCACCCTGATCGTCTCCCTGTTGGCCGTCCCTTCGTCGACGGGCTCGTAGCTGGCGGGTTCGCGCCAGGCCAGGGGCCCGTTGCTCTCCTGGTCGTTTTGCGGGCCACACTCCAGCCAGAGATCCCCCTGCTGGATACGCGATCCGAGGGAATATTTCTGATCCTGATACCAGCAGACCCGCTCGGGCAACGAGCCCAGGGGCAACACCAGATCCGTGCCCACCGAGTGGCTGAGGGTGTTCGACGTCGGGGCCGCCTGGGCAGGGAAGAGACCGCCGAGGGCAAACAGACAAAACGCGGTTCGGATCATGAGTGACACCTGTGACAACGAGAGAGTGATCCCCTAAAGCGACCACCAGTGTCGCCGACTTGACCAATAAGTGTCGGCTCATCTGGCATTCCGGGAGCAATATGATAGCCTGCCTGCGCCCACCCTCGCTCTCGGGATGATGCGGCCCAGTTCAGGTGATGTTGTCGGGATATGACAGCATAACCCCATATTAATCAAATAATTACTTGGATATGTCGTCGATGCGTATCATGCCGTTGCTCCAGGCTGCCTGCCTGAGCCTGATGTTGTCCGCCTGTGTTGCCCCCCTGCTGCTGATGAGCCCCACCAGCCAGCTGATGTGGGCCCTGCTCAAACCCCTGGTCGGTTTCGATCCGAACGAGGCCAACCTGTTCGAACAGCCGCTGATCAAGGACAGGATGACCGCCATGCTGGGGCCCAACTACGACAGCACCATGCAGTTGCTCAAGACGGCCAACGAGTTGCAGCAGGAGGGGCCGCTGTTTTACGTGGTCTCCCGCTACGCCCCAGTGCCGGATGTGGCCAAACAGGCTGGCATGGTGTGGAACGCCGACACCAACCAGCTCTCCGTCATGTTGCAGAAGGGCGACGGCGCAACCCAGGTGTTTGGCGAGAACCTGACGGCGGCGACCCCGACCTGGCCCAGCACCATGCAGGAGTGGCAAGCCGGCAACCCGACCGCCACCGCCCTCACCGACGCCGGCAAGGTGATGACGGGAACAAGCGGTTCCCTGCTTGGCAATGTGATGGGCAACCTGCAACAGAGCGCGACTCAGGCCCTGACCGACTCGACCAGCCAGATGATCGGCAGTGCCACTGCCTCGGCGCAGCAGCAGGCCAGCAAGGCTGTGAGCGACTCGGCCAAACAGGTGGTCGGCAGTGCCACCGCCTCGGCGCAGCAGCAGGCCAGCAAGGCAGTGAGCGACTCGGCCAAACAGGCGGTCGGCAGTGCCACCGCCTCGGCGCAGCAGCAGGCCAGCAAGGCTGTCAGCGACTCCGCCAAACAGGCGGTCGGCAGCGTCACTGCCCAGGCGCAGCAGCAGACCAGCAAGGCTGTCAGCGACTCGACCAAACAGGCGGTCGGCAGTGCCACCGCCTCGGCGCAGCAGCAGGCCAGCAAGGCGATGAGCGACTCGGCCAAGCAGGCGCTCGGCAGTGCCACCGCCTCGGCGCAGCAACAAGCCAGCAAGGCGGTGAGCGATTCGGCCACCCAGACGGTGAGCGATGCCACCGATATCTTGCGGCAAACCAACCAGGCCGTGACCCGCTCCGCCCAGCAGGCGGTCAGCGATACCGCCAAGCAAGCGGAAGCCAGTGCGCAGCAACAGCTGAACAAGGTGGTCAGCGGGGCGACCGGCACTGTGCAGGCGCAGGCCGCCAAGGTGGAAACCCAGGGGATGAAGCAGAGCGATCAGGCCAGGGCGGATGCCGAGGCCGAGCTGGAGAAGCTGCTCAACTAAGTCGTGCAAGAGGGCGAACCCGTGCACCATGCAAACAGGCCATCCGAGGATGGCCTGTCGTTTATCTGCGAATGGGCAGAGGAGCCTTACAGGTGGCGGTCCTGCTCGGTGGGCTTGGCCACCTTGTCTTCGCTGTGCTCGATGGCGGTGCGGATGAGGTCGACGCCGGCCCGGATGATCAGCACTCCCATGTTGACCAGCTTGACGCAGACCCACATGAAGGTGATGAGCAGGATCAGCTTGAGCACTGTCTGGAAGGCTTCCAGGAAGTTCTGCTCCAGCTGGCTGGTGAGGCCATTGGCACTGGTCATCAGCCAAGTGTAGACCTCGCGCACGAACGGAATGCGGCTCGGCATCTCCAGCACGTCCAGTGCGGCAGGCAAGGCCTGGAAGATGACGATGCTGCCAAACAGTATCAGGATGACGCCGATGGCAATCCCCAGGAAGAAACCGAACTGTCGCATGAAAGGCCCCAAGATGTGTTGAATGAGAAGAACAATAGCCGCCAATACTAGGGACTGCCCGGGCCGACGGCAATCCTTGCGCCCCAGATTGGGCCAAGACACTCCCTGCCTGCGCCGGCCATCCACCGGAAGTCATTGCCCAAGTATCTGATTTCTGTGACCCTTGTCCCCATCTATTCCCTTAGTGGCACCATCATGCCCAGACTCGCTCTCTTACTGCTTCTGCTGCTCGGCTCCCTGTCATCCTCCCTGTTCGCCGCCGAGGCGCCCCCAGGTGCGGCCGCCTGCGTGATCCGCCACCAGCAGGATCTGTTGCTGGTTCAGGACAGGATCTCCGATCGCTACAGCCTGAGTGGCGGCTACATAGACGGGGGCGAGACGCCCGCCCAGGCGGCCCTGCGGGAGCTGTTCGAGGAGACGGGGCTCCATGGCCGGATCACCGGGGAGCTGGGTCGCTGGCAGCGCGCCATGGTATTCGCCTGCCAGACGCTGACCCCCATCCGGGCCCAGCGCGGCTCGGGTTTTGTCTCCCTGCTTGAGGCCCCCAACCTCGGCGGCGAAATTCTCAACGCCAGGCTGATCGATGCCGCCAGCCTGCCCCATGCTCAGCGCCGCTTCCCGACGCAGCTCGACTGGCTCGCCCCCCGGCTGGCCGAGGTGCCCGAGAGCGAGGTGCAGTGGGTGCCGGACTTCAGTCCCGAAGGCAGCGCCCTGCACAGGGCAGAGCTGCCGCTGATCCAGCGCCTGCAGCAGTGGCTGGGGCCAGACGCGCGCTGGCTTGAGGTCGGCAATCTGCTGGGATCGGCGGCCTTCCAGCTGGCCCTGCTCCCCTTCTTGCTCCCACTGCTGGGCTGGCCAAGGCTGCGCAACCTGCTGTTTGCCATGGTGCTGCTCACCCTGCTGGTGCAGCTGCTCAAGGAGGGGGTAGCCTGGCCCAGGCCCTTCCACCTCGATCCCATGCTGGGGCAAAGGAGCGCCCAGGGCTTTGGCATGCCGAGCGGCCACGCCGCCTCGACCCTGCTCTACTGGGGCCTGCTGCTCGGCGCCCTGACCTCCCTCAGAGCCTGGCAGGGCATGGGGCTGGCCCTGTTGCTGGCGGCCCTGGCCGGGCTGGCCCGCATCTGGCTCGGCGTGCACTTCCTCTCGGATGTGGCGGCCGGCCTGGGTCTCGGCGCCCTGCTGCTGGCACTGCGCACCCCCCTGGCGGCACTGGCGCAGCGCCAAGCTCCCTGGGCTCTCCTGCTGCTGGCCTGCGCCCTGGCGGGCTGGCTGACCCAGTCCACCGCCCTGGCGGGGCTCGCCATGTTCACCCTGGGACTGGTATCGGGTAATCTGCTACAACTCGAACGACACCCAGCTCCCGCCCTCCATGCCACTCTGCTGGCCCTGGCGGGCGGCCTGCTCATCGGCGGGGGGCTGTTCGTGCTCCCTGTGCTCACCGACAGCTCTGTGCTGCTCCTGGCGGGAAAAGGGTTACTCTATGGCTGCCTGGGGTTCTGGCTGAGTGCCGCACTCTGGTGGCTGCTGTCTTTTATCAATACTGGCGCCGGATCCCGGCGCCCCACCCCTCGTTAAAGGGAACGCAATGCATATGAAAAAAGTGGATTTGGCCAAGATCACCCTGGGCCTGCTGTTTCTCAGCCTGCTCATCATCTCGTGCTTCATGGTGCTGCGCCCCTTCCTGCCCGCCCTGGTCTGGGCCACCATGATCACCATAGCGACCTGGCCGCTGATGCAGATGGCCCAGCGCCTGCTGTGGGGCAAGCGCACCCTGGCCGCCCTGCTGATGAGCGGCATCCTGCTGCTGATGTTCGTCATCCCCCTGTTCATGGCGCTGGCCAACGTGGCGGAGAAGGCCCCCATGCTGATCGATCTCGGCACCGAGCTGAGCCACTCCCCGCCCCCCGAGCTGCTCTGGCTGCAACAGGTGCCTCTGGTGGGCGACAAGCTGTTCGAGTTCTGGCAGCAGATCCTCGCGAGCGGCGGTCAGGTGCTGTTCGCCAAGCTGGCCCCCTACTTCGGCCAGACAGCCCGCTGGCTGGCGGCCCAGGCGGGCAACCTCGGCCTGCTGTTCGTCCACTTCCTGCTGACGGTGGCCATCTGCGGCCTGCTCTACCACTCCGGGGAAAAAGCCGCCGACGGCATTCGCCGCTTCGCCCACCGCCTGGCGGGCCAGCGTGGCGACAACGCCGTGGTGCTCGCCTCCCAGGCCATCCGCGCCGTCGCCATGGGGGTGGTGGTGACCGCCCTGGTGCAATCCTCGGTGGCCGGGATAGGCCTGCTCATCGCCGGCATTCCCTACACCATGATCCTGGTGGTGCTGATGTTCCTGCTGATCGTCGCCCAGATAGGCCCCTTCCCCGTGCTGCTGGCCAGCGTGGGCTACCTCTACTGGAGCGGGGATACCACCTGGGGCACCTTCCTGCTGGTCTGGTCCCTGCTGGCGGGCACCATGGACAACTTCCTGCGCCCCTTCCTCATCAAGCGCGGCGCCGACCTGCCGCTGATCCTGATCCTGGTGGGCGTCATCGGCGGCCTGCTGGCGCTGGGGATCATAGGGCTCTTTATCGGCCCCGTGGTGTTGGCGGTGGGTTACACCCTGCTGGATGCCTGGATAAAAGAGGGGGAGCAGGCACCCGCCGCAGAGGCGCCCGTGCCACCCCCGGTGGAGTGACCCGCCCGCAAGAGAAACAAGACGCCGCCCACTGGGCGGCGTCTTTTTTTGCACGGCTTGGGCCCGGTCGCGCCCACATAGAACCAAAGTTCGAATCGTCTCGCCAAAACACGAACCAGGGTTCGAATCCGCCCCCTCCCTCCCCTGGGATCCCCTAACCCCAGCCGCCACAATGGCTGCTCCATTGAAGGAGGAGACAAGATGAACGAACTGAGAGCAACACGCGCCCTGATCAGCGGTGGCGCCAGTGGCATAGGGCTGGCCATCGCCGAGGCCCTGGCCAGCCAGGGGGTGGAGCTGGTGCTGGTCTCGCGCCGCCTGGGACTGCTGGAGCAGGAGGCGGCGCGGCTCAACGCCCGCTACGGGGTGAGGGTACTGCCGCTTGCGCTGGATCTCTGCGACGGCGATCAGGTGCGCGCCCGCCACGCCGAGGCCCGGGAGCGGCTCGGTCCCATCGACCTGCTGGTCAACAACAGCGGGGTGGGCAGCGACTACCTGGTGCAGGACTTGCCGGAGTCGGAGTGGGACAGGGTCATGGACACCTGCGCCAAGGGGACCTTCCTGCTGACCCAGGCCTGCCTGCCGGACATGCTGGCGAGCCGCCATGGCACCGTCATCAACATCGCCTCCCAGGCCGCCAGGCACGGCTACGCCAGGGCCAGCGTCTACTGCGCCGCCAAGTTTGCCGTGCTGGGGTTCGCCAAGGCGCTGCGGGAAGAGGTGCAGCATCAGGGCATTCGGGTTCATACCCTCTGCCCCGGGCTGGTCCAGGTGCCGCCCCCGGCCTGCCCGGGCGATCGCAAGCCCGGCTGGCTGCAGGTAGAGGATCTGGCCGAGGCCGTGCTCTACACCCTGCGCCAACCCGCCCACGTCCAGCTCGACGAGATCGGCATGACGGGGATCTGAGGGGCTGTTGTACCAAGGGACATGACCCGGAGCGTCGAGTCGCACCGGGTCATGAGTCGGCAGAGGAGGCTCAGGCCGGTTGATGCAGGGTGATGCAGTGAATGCCACCGCCCCCTGCCGCCACCGGGTCTATGTTGACCTGCACTATCTTGCGGCCGGGGTAGAGCTTGGCCAGCAGATCGCGGCAGTAGCTATCGGCTGCCTTGTCGCCAAACTCGGGGGCGATCACCGCGCCGTTGATCGGCAGGTAGTTGATGTAACCGGCGGCAAAGTCCGGACTGCGGCTGAATTTGTTGTCCCGCCCGCCCAGGGGTGGCGGCAGCTGATGCAGCTCCAGCTTGTTGCCGTCGGCGTCCGTCGCCTGCTGCAGTATGGCCAGGTGCTGGCGGGTCACCTTGTAGTCGTGGGAGTCGGGATCCTTGTCCATGTTGATCACCGCCACCCCGGGGCGCACGAAGCGGGCGTAGAAGTCTACGTGGGCGTCCGTGATGTCGCGGCCCTTGATCCCCGGCAGCCAGATGATCTTGCGCAGCCCCAGGTTGGCCTTGAGCTCTGCCTCCACCTGCGCCCTGGTGAGGCCGGGGTTGCGGTTGCTGTTGATCCAGCAGCTCTCGGTCATGATGGCGGTGCCGTTGCCATCCACCTCGATGCCGCCCCCCTCGCCGATGATCTCGCTCTGCAGGTAATGGGCATCCGCCTGGCGGCTCACCAGAGAGGCGATGCTGGCGTCATGGCTGTGCTCCTGCTTGTCCCCCCAGCCGTTGAAGTTGAAGTCCACCAGCCCCAGTTCCCCCTGCTCATCCTGCACGAAGACGCCGCCGGTATCCCGCAGCCAGATATCGTCCATCACGGCGTGGACGAAGTGGGTGTTGCGCTCCCCGCACAGCTGGCGCGCCAGCTCCTCGTCATCCTGGTGGCAGAGCACGTTGACCCGGGTGTAGGGCGCCATGGCCTGCACCAGCCGGCCTATGGTGGCCTGCACCTCCTTGTAGTTGCGACCCCAGATCTCGCTGGTGGCACCGAAGGCCACCCAGACCAGGGCCTGGGGGGAGGACTCCTCCGGCATGTGGTAGCGGCCGGCGGCACCGGTCTCGCCGGCGGCGAAGGCCGAGCGGGCGCCGGGCAGGCTGCCGAACCCGGCAATGGCGCCGAGGGCGACCAGTTGTTTCAATACGTGGCGTCGGGAAAACATCTTTCTACTCCTGGGGTTCAGAGGCTGCTCTTGAAACGAGTCCAGGCTCGCATCCGGGCACGCATCTGGGGTTGTGCAATGTCTTTGCCCGGAATGAGCCGCTGGTAGCTGGCCTCATCCAGGTAGATATCCGGGTTGGCCGTCATGGTGGCATCCACCATGGGTCTGGCCCTGGCACTGGCGGTCGGATAGCCGGTGCTGTTGGTGATGGCCGCCATGTTGGCCGGGCGCATCACGAAGTTGATGAAGGCGTAGGCATAGTCAGGATGGAGCGCATCCACCGGGATCGCCATGGTATCCATCCAGACGGTGCTCCCCTCCTTCGGCAATCTGTACTCGAAGTCGACCTCCTTGCCCGCCTCGGCGGCGGCGCGCCTGGCCTGGGTCATGTCGCCGCTGTAACCCAGGGACAGGCAGAGATCGCCGTTGACCAGCTGGGTCACCGGCTGGGACTGGAACTTGCGGATATGGGGCTTGAGCCCCTTGAGCAGCGCCAGCGCGGCATCCAGATCCTCGGCCTTGCCGCTGTGGGGATCCCGTCCCAGGTAGTGCAGCACAACAGCCAGCACCTCGTCGGGGGAGTCGATGATGGAGATGCCGCAGTCGGCAAATTTTGCCGCCAGCTCGGGCTTGAACAGCAGATCGAGACTGTTGACCGGGGCATCCGCCATCCGCTGCCGGATCATGGCTGCGTTATAGGTGAGCCCTATGGTGCCCCAGGTGTAGGGCACCACCGCATCCCGTGAATGGGGATAGGCTTGCTGCAGGCGCCGCAAGCCTGGCTCTATCTCCCCCAGGTGCTGCAACCTGCCCTGATCCAGCGGTTGCAGGCTGCCCGCCCGCATCAGCCGCTCCGCCACCGTATCGCCGGGAAAGATGAGGTCATAACCGCTGCGACCGGCCATCAGCTTGGCCTCCAGGGTCTCGCTGCTGTCCATGACGTCATAGATGACCCGGATCCCTGTCTCTCTGGTAAAGGCGCTGAGGGTATCGGGGGCGAAGTAGTCCGCCCAGTTGTAGAGCCGCAGCACCTTCTCCTCTCCTGTTGCCGCATCGGCCTCCCCGGCCTCGGCCGAGAGGCTCAGCAGCAGGGCCAGGCAGCCCATCCACCTTGGTGTCTTCCTGATCATGATGTGGTTACTCCCTGTGATTGGCCGCCGCCGTGCAACGCTCAGCCCCGCAGCGGCCAGGCGGGCTGCTGCTGGGTGATGCAGTGGATACCACCGCCGCCGTGGGCCAACCGGTTGATCGAGACCGGCACCACCTCCCTTTGCGGGAAGGCGCCTTGCAGCACAGCCGCCGCCTCCCGGTCGCTCGCCACCCCGTAGGCGGGCATGATGACGGCGCCGTTGGCGAGGTAGAAATTGGTGTAGGAGGCACAGAAGACCTCGGCCTCGGTGTCTATGGCCTCACTCGCGTCGTACAGATCCTGCAACTCGAAGGTGCGCCCTCTGGCATCCGTGGCCAGGGCCAGGGCCCGTCGGTTCTCCCGCACCACGAGGCCGTAGGTCGAGGTGGCATCCCGGGTGGCATCCACCAGCAGCTGGCCGGGGCGACTGAAGGCACAGACCCCGTCCACATGGCCGTCCGTCATGTCGCCGGTGACATGGTCGGGATCCCCCAGCAGCCAGATGGTTTTCTCGATGCCGAGCAGGCGGCTGAAGATCCGCTCGATCTCCCCCTTGCCGATCCCCGGATTGCGATTGCTGTTGAGCAGCACGGATTCCGTGGTGATCAGGGTGCCTTCGCCGTCCACATGGATGGCGCCCCCCTCGTTGGCCAGAAAGCTGCCGATACACTCCAGCTCCAGGCTGTTGAGGATACGCCGCGCCAACCCCTCGTCCAGACCGTGAACCGACTTGCCGCCCCAGGCGTTGAAGCGCCAGCTCACCCCGGCAGTGCCGAGTTCGGGATGACAGATGAAGGTGGGGCCGGAGTCGCGGCACCAGCTGTCATCCACCGGGAGCGGGACCAGGGTGATCCGCTCGTCACAGAGGGCGCGCGCCTCGGCCAGCGCGGAAGGGTCGACCACCAGCCTGACCGGTTCGAACCGGACGATGGCGTTGACCACCCGGGCGAAGTCCTGTTGCACCTCGGCCAGGGTGACGCCCCAGCCGGATTCCCACAGCGCCTTGTTGTGGGGCCAGACCATCCAGGTCGCGGCGTGCTGGCACCATTCGGCGGGCATAAACCAGCCCTTTGCCACTATTCCCTGTTCCCGCATATTCCCTCTCTGATTAGGTACTATTAAGGTTGCTGACGATGGGAATAGACTATCCCCCCATAACACGGCGAACAAACGATCGATTTTCAGTGCAAGTGATAAGTGGAGCTAATCAATGATGTTCAAGCACTGGCCCCCGCTCAACGTGCTGCGGGGCTTCGAGGCGGCGGCTCGCCTCGGCAGTTTTCATCAGGCCGCGCAGGAGCTGCACCTCACCCAGTCCGCCATCAGCCAGCAGATCCGCTCCCTGGAGGAGCTGCTCGGCCAGCCGCTGTTCCACCGGCAGGGGCGCTCGGTTGCCCTGACCGATGCGGGGCAGGATCTGCTGGAGACCACCCAGAGCGTGCTGCTGCAACTGGCGGTGGGGATCCAGCGCCTCGAGCAGTACCGCAAGCCGAACCAGCTGGTGCTCAACACCAGCAGCGCCATCGCCCGCCACTGGCTGCTGCCCCGGTTGGGGACGTTTCATCGTCAGCACTCCGACATCGATCTCTGGCTCTTCACCAGCGACGAGGTGCCCGACCTGGCGGAGCAGACCATAGATCTCGCCCTGCGTTGGGATCTCGCCCCCCAGGCCCAGTGCCGCCACCAGCCACTGCTGGCGGACAGCTTGCTGCCGGTGGCCGCCCCTGCCGTGCTGGCCCAACCGGCGGCAGAGCGCACCACCCTGCATGGCGAGCGGGAGCTGGACTGGCACCACTGGACCCTGAAAGGGGGGGAGGATCTGAACCTGCAGACCCGGGGGCTCAACTTCTCCGATCCCGGCCTGCTGCTGGAGGCGGCCAGCGCCGGGCTCGGCGTGGCACTGGTGAGCGAACGGCTCTCCCAGCCAGCCAGGGAGCAGGGGCAGTTGCTGCCGCTCTCCGCGTTCAGGGTCAAGGGGCCCCAGTGGAGCCTGCTGATCCATCAGGAGAGCGAGGGGATGCCGGAGTGCCGCGCCTTCTGCCACTGGCTCGGCCAGCAATTTGCCGAGGGGGCGGCGGGCGATGATCGGGATGCCATTGCCGCCCTCTGAGGCAGGTCACTGAATCGGGCCGGCAAGAGTGGTTAAATGGTCGGTCTCTCTCTTGCCGGATATTGCATGTGACTCTGCTATCTGACCGCTTGCCTCCTCAGCCCTGGCCTGACTATCTGCAGGCCTCCTGGCTGCGCTGCGCCCACCAGACCAGCGCCACCCTCTGGCACCCGCCCCACAGCGCCAAGGGGCAGACCTTGCAGAGCCTGCGTCAGCGCAAGCGGGAGTTGCTCACCACTGGCGAGATGGCCCTCGAGGATCTCTACGAATTTATGGAGGGGCGCCCCTGCGCCCTGCTGCTCACCGACGAGAGCGGCTGCCTGCTGGCCCGCACCGGCCATCGTGAGACGCTGGCAGAACTCGAAGCGCTGGGGTTTGGCCCCGGCGCCTTCTTCAGCGAGGGGCGCATCGGCACCAATGCCATCAATCTGGCGGCGCTGGAGGGGGTGCCGCTCTGCGTCAGCGGCCCCCAGCACTTCAACCAGACCCTCCATCCCTGGCACAGCTGCGCCAGCCCGGTCTACAACAGCAACGGCCGTCAGGTCGCCATCATGGCGCTGATCTGCCGGGTGGGGGAGGCAACGGTCGGGGATCTGGCGCTCACCGTCAGCGCCGGGCGCGAGCTGGCCCATCTGCTGCAGATGGAGACCCTGATGCAGGAGTCCCAGCACCATCTGAGCGAGCTTTACGCCCTGCTGGACGGCATGGATGACGGCGTGCTGGCCTGGGATCCCCAGGGCCGGCTGCGCTACCTCAACGCCCTGGCGGCACACCGGCTGCGGCTCGATCCGGATCGCTGTCTCGGCCAACCCCTGGAGCAGCACCTGCTGTTGCCCCAGCGTTTGCAGCTGGCCATCAAGGGGCAGACGCCGCTCAGCCATGTGGAGGTGACGCTGGAGCGGCTCGGCGCTCAGGAGGGGGAGTTCATCAATGCGCTGATAAGCCTCAAGCCGTTGCCGGGGCCGGAGGGGGTCAGCTTTATCGCCCTGCTGCACCCGGTCGATCGGCTGCGGGCCATCCACCAGCTGCGCCAGACGGTGCCCGAGCTGTCGGCGCTGGTGGGGGAGTCGAGCGCCATGCGCAAGCTGCTGCGCTACGCCCGGCAGGCGGCCCAGAGTCAGGGGCCGATCCTGCTGCGCGGCGAGGAGGAGGTGGGCAAGGCCCAGCTGGCGGAGGCGATCCACTTTGGCAGCGAACGGGCCGCCGGGCCGCTCATCACCCTCAACTGTCAGGCGCTGCCAAGCGAGCGGATGGCGCTGGAGCTGATGGGCTCCGACGAGGCGGGGCAGGAGCGGGCGGGCAAGTTCGAGCTGGCCCACGGCGGCACCCTGGTGCTGGAGCAGGTGGAGTGCCTCTCTGCCCCCATGCAGGCGGCGCTGCTGCAACTGCTCAAGACCGGCCGCATCCAGCGCTTCGATTCGGCCCGCATCCTGCCGCTCAAGGTGCGGATCATCGCCACCAGCAGCGCCCCGCTGGAGCAGCGAGTGCAGGAGGGGCTGTTTGGCCGCCAGCTGCTCTATGCGCTGCAGGCGTGCGAACTGTGGCTGCCAGGCCTGCGGGAGCGTGCAGCGGATCTGCCGGGCCTTATCAGCCAGCAGCTAGGGGCGCAGGGGCGCGAACCGGTGCGCCAGTTCAGCCCGGCGGCCCTCGACTGTCTGCTCGCCTATCCCTGGCCCGGCAATCTGGGGGAACTGCGCAGTGCGGTGGAGCATGCGCTGCTCCATGCCGGTCAGGGGCCGATCCCGCCGGAGGCGCTGCCTGCCGCCATTCGTCACGGCTATCAGCAAGTGGCGGACGAGGTGGTGGGGCAACCGCTGCTCACCCTGGCGGAGCTGGAGCGGCAAGCCATCCTGCGCTGCGCCCACGCCTGCAAGGGGCAGGTGAGCCAGATGGCCCAGCATCTTGGCATCAGCCGCACCACCCTCTGGCGGCGGCTCAAGCTGCTTGAGATCGATCCCGCCGACTATCACGGCTGACGGCGAGCCGTCGCCAACCGGCCCGCAGAAAACGAAAAGGCCCCGCAGATGCGGGGCCGATTTATATGGCAGGGTCAGCCGTGGGGCGGTTACAGCCCCAGCTGGTGAGCGGTGACGATGGCCGCCAGCACATCCTCGGCGGTGACCTTGAACGGCATGTTGTGGATGGTCTCCCCCTCGGCGGTAGAGGCTTTGGCCACCTCCATCAGGCGTGCCATATTCAGCTCCTTGACCCCCATCATATGCAGGTTGGTGGGCAGGCCGATCGAGCGGCAGAAGGCCAGCACAGTCTCGATCTCCGCCATCGGCGCGTTCTCCAGCACCAGCTGCACCAGGGTACCGAACGCCACTTTCTCACCGTGGTAGAGGTGGTGACACTCGGCGAGCTGGGTCAGGCCGTTGTGAACGGCGTGGGCGGCGGCCAGCCCGCTGCTCTCGAAGCCGATACCGCTTAGATAGGTGTTGGCCTCGATGATGTTCTCCACCGCCTTGGTGCAGAGCCCCTGTTCCACCGCCAGCTTGGCCTTGTAGCCATCGGCCAGCAGGGTCTTGTAGCAGAGCTCGGCGATGGCCTGCGCTGCCAGCGTGGAGGCACCGCCGGCCATGGTCTGGCAACCGGAGACCTTGTTGGCGCGCGCCTCGAAGTAGGTGGAGAGCGCATCCCCCATGCCGGAGACCAGCAGCCGTACCGGGGCGCGGGAGACCACGCCGGTATCCATGATGACCATGTTGGGGTTGGTCGGGATCATCAGGTATTCGCTGAACTGCCCTTGTGGGGTGTAGATGACCGCCAGCGCGCTGGTGGGGGCATCGGTGGAGGCGATGGTCGGCACTATGACCACCGGCACTTTCTGATAGAAGGCGACCGACTTGGCGGTATCCAGCGTCTTGCCGCCGCCGATGCCGATAATGACGTCAAAGGGCGTCTGGTTGCAGCGGGCCAGCAGGCGGTCGATCTCGGGGCGGGAGCACTCGCCATTGAAGCAGTCGAACTCCGGCTTGATACCGGCGCCGTGGAAGCTGGTGGCAACGGTATCGCCCACCAGCTTGGTGACGAAGGCGTCGGCCAGAATAAGCGGCTTAGCGCCGAGCGCTTTGACGTAGTTGCCGATATTGGCGAGGGCCCCGTTGCCTTGCACGTATTTGCTGGGGCTGATGATAATGCGGTCCATATTCTATCCCTCTCTCTTTATGTATTAAGAATCGGGGCGAAGGGGCGGCAGTGCCGGGGACTCCTTCGTCTTTTACTTGCACAACAGTGGCGCGGCTGCTGGCGGATGAAGCCGCTGCCGCGCCTTGAAGCAGGCAGGTCAGTCGCCGAAACGCTCCGCTGCCAGCTGCTGGAAGCAGGCCAAGGCGGCGTTGGCATCTTCCCCCCGCGCCAGCAGGGTGAGCCGGTCGCCCTGGCGCACGTTGAGCATGGCGAGCCGGGTCAGGCTGCGGGGGTTGGCCTCTTTATCCCCCTTTTGCAGCTTGAGTTCGGCAGCAAAGGGCTTGAGAGCGGCCACCAGTCGGGCGGCGGGGCGCACATGCAGGCCGTGGGGGTTATCCACCACCACCTCGCAGCGCAGCCAGCCGTCGTCGGCTGCGGGGGCTGTCTCAGTGGCGGTCGGCGCCGCACTGGCTGGCAGCATCGCCTGTTTCGGGCCCAGCGCACCGAGCGCCTCGGCGGCTACCTCGTCCAGCGTCAGGCCGGAACCGGCCGCCACCACGGCGGCCAGGGTGCCCTCGACCAGCGGGGCGGGGCAGAGCCGCACCCGTGCGCTCAGCTCCGGGGGCAGCAGTTCGAGGGCGGTCTCGGCGCTCAAGAGGGCGCTGCCCAGGTCCATCAACACCAGCACGCCGCTGCCGTCGTCCGCTTCTTCAATCGCACTCATCACGGCGATGGCATCGGTGCCAATGGGGTGGTCGGGGTCATCGACCCCGGCCGCCAGCAGCAATCTGGCCGGGCTGCCGAGCTGGTCGGCCAGTGTTTTCAATCCGGCCGCCAGCATGGCGCTGTGAGAGACAACTACGATTCCGATCATGTCACAACCTCGCTCTGTCACGCAGGGCGGTCAGCAGCAGCAGGGTCGAGGTGGCCCCGGCATCCTGATGGCCTATGCTGCGCTCGCCAAGATAGCTGGCGCGCCCCTTGCGGGCCTGCATCTGGATGGTGGCCTCGGTACCGGCCGCTGCGGCTGCCACCGCCTTGTCCAGCGCATCGTTGAGCGGCAGCTCTTGCTGCTGCGCCTGTTGCAGGGCCGCCAGTGCCGGCCACCAGGCATCGCACATGGTCTTGTCACCCGGCTCGGCACGGCCGCGGGAGACGATCCCCTCGACCCCGTCGCTCAGCATTTTGCACAGCTGGCTGAGACTCAGGCTCTGACAGGCGTCGCTGCTGGCCGCCGCCCGGATAAAGAAGGTGCCGTAGAGCGGGCCGCTGGCGCCGCCGACAGAGGAGAGCAAGGTCATGCCGGTGGTTTTCAGTACCTGCCCGATATCCTTGTCTGCCACCGCTGGCAGTTTCTCGGCCACCTTGGCGAAGCCGCGCTGCATATTGAGGCCGTGGTCGCCGTCGCCGATGTCGGTATCCAGTGCGGTGAGGTAGTCACGCTGCTCGGTAAAGATGTGTTCGCAGTCGAGCAGCCAGTTGACGATCTGATGTTTGCTTAGCATGAGAATAAAGGCTCCTTAGCAGCCTCGACGCAAGGCCGGGGTGTGAACGGGGGCATCCCACAGGGTCATCAGCTCGTCATCCACCTTGAGCAAGGTGATGGATATGCCGGTCATGTCGAGGGAGGTGCAGTAGGGGCCAATGAGGTTACGCACCAGATGGATGCCGGCCTCTTCGCACAGGGTAGCGAGGCGGCCATAGACGCCATACAGCTCGGAGATGGGGGTGCCGCCGAGGCTGTTGACCAGTGCGATGACCCGATCGCCCGCATTCAGCGGCTCGATAAAGGTGTGCTCCTCCTGCCAGCTGCCGGAGGCTCTGTCCCAGTGGCGCAGGGTGCGGCCATAGGGGGTGTTGTCAGCCAGCTCGCTGAACATGTCATCCACCAGGGTATTGAGGTCGGTGAAGGGGCGGCGCGCTATGCCCGGCTCGCCGTGAATGCCCACGCCGAACTCCATCTCGTTGTCGGCCAGGGTGAAGGAGGGCTTGCCGGCGGCAGGCACGGTGCAGGCATGCATGGCAACGCCTATGGTGCGGCTCTGGTTGTTGATGCGGCGGGCCAGCGCCTCGCAGCGGGTCAGGTCATAGCCAGCTTCGGCAGCGGCCCCCACCAGTTTTTCGCACAGCACTGTAGTGGCAACGCCACGGCGACCAGCGGTATAGAGGCTGTCTTTGACCGCCACGTCGTCATCGATCAGGGAGAAGCCGACCTTGACCCCGTCACCGTGCAGCAGCTCGACCGCGGTTTCGAAGTTAAGCACGTCGCCGGTGTAGTTCTTCACCAGAAACAGCACGCCCGCGCCGCCATCAACGGCCTGACCGCACTCGTACATCTGGTCCGGGGTCGGGGAGGTAAAGATCTCGCCGGGGCAGGCACCATCCAGCATTCCCTTGCCCACCAGACCGCCGTGCATCGGCTCGTGGCCGCTGCCACCGCCGGAGACCAGCGCCACCTTGCCCATCACGGGGGAGTCGGCGCGGGTGATGTAGTGGGGTTCGATACGTACCTTGAGCTCGGGGTGGGCGGCAGCCATCCCCATCAGTTGTTCACGGACCACGGCATCGACGGCATTGATCAGCTTCTTCATGGCTCACTCCTTGGCTTGCCACCACACGGGGTAGGCAGATGGTTGATGGAGCCAGTCTAACGGGATAAATCGGGAGGAAAATGACGGCAGGTTAGGTTCGGATTTGAAACAGGATTAGGGGCGTTGGCGTTTCAATCTGAAACTTGGCGGGGCAAACGGGAGAGAAACTGCTAGCGGCCTCACAGCCATGAAAAAGGGCCCTGCGGGGCCCTTCACTATCACCGGAAGCCTTAGATGGCCCAGCCACCGGCATAGAAGATCACCAGCGCCAGGGCGATGATGACGGTGCCGACGTTCAGCTTCTTCCACTCGGCGGCAAACAGACGACCGACAACCAGGGCCACGAAGCCCAGCATGATGCCGGTCACTATGTTGCAGGTGAGCACGATGAAGACGGCGCACAGCATGCCTGCCAGGGCATCGACCGAGTCATTGAAGTCCAGCTTGGTGACGTTGCCCAACATCAGCAGGCCGACGTACATCAGCGCCGGTGCGGTGGCGTAAGCCGGTACCAGATAGCTCAGCGGGGAGAGGAAGATCATCAGCAGGAACAGCACGCCGACCAGCGCAGCGGTCAGACCGGTCTTGCCACCGGCCGCGGTACCTGCGGCCGATTCGATGTAGACGGCAGCCGGAGCACCACCCACCACGCCAGCGACCATGCTGCTGACGGAATCGGCAGTCAGTGCCTTGCCGCCGCTGATGATGTGGCCACGTTCGTTGATAAGGCCCGCCTGACCCGCCACGGCACGTATGGTGCCGGTGGCGTCAAAGACGGCTGTCATCACCAGCGCCAGCACGGTCGGAATCACCACCGGATTGAGGGCGCCCAGCAGATCCATGCTGCCTACCAGCGAACCTTTCTCGCCGGTCAGGCTCGGCATGGCGAAGAAGCCCTGCCAGGCCACTTTCGGATCGAAGATGAGGCCGAGGATGGAGATGGCGATGATCACCATCAGGATGCCGCCCGGCACCTTGCGACGCTCCAGACCGAAGATGGCGGCAAGACCCAGCACCGTCATGATGACCGGGAAGGAGGTCACTTCACCCAGTTGAACCGGCAGACCGGCCCCTTCGTTCTTGATCACCATGCCGACGCCGTTGGTGGCGATCAGCAGCAGGAACAGACCTATACCTATGCCGGTGCCGTGGGCGATGCCGGAGGGGAGGTTGTCCAGGATCCACTGGCGCACGCCGGTGACGCTGATCAGGGTAAACAGCACACCCATCAGGAAGATGGCGCCGAGGGCGACCGGAATGCTCAGCCCCTGACCCAGTACCAGACTGAACGCGGTAAAGGCGGTGAGGGAGATGGCGCAACCTATGGCCATCGGCAGCTTGGCCCACAGACCCATCAGCAGGGAGCCGAAGGCGGCGATCAGGCAGGTCGCCACGAAGACGGGGCCCTGCTCAAAGCCGGCAGCACCCAGCATGTTCGGCACCACTATGATGCTGTAGACCATCGCCAGGAAGGTGGTCAAACCGGCCAGCAACTCCTGGCGGACAGTGCTGCCACGCTGGGTGATGGAGAAATAGGAGTCCAGAAACCCGCTATTGCCGGTGCGGGCCGTCATTTCTTGCGTTGCCATAACTCATCCTGAATGTGTGAAGGAAATCGTTTGCGTAATGGCGCGCAAAATAGCAAGAATTTGACGAGATTGCAGCGGATCAGGCACCATTTTCCCGAACTTTTCCATTTAAAGCCTCATTAGAAGCCTCAACTTCCACATGGGAAGCTCCCCTCCAGCTTCTACACTCTTAGCTAGCCCCCATCAGCCGGAGACAAGCCCATGCACACAGGCAACCTGCTTGGCCAGATCCCCTCCCCCCTGCCCAATGAGGTGTTCACCGACCTGGTCAGCACCAATCACTTCCGCATCGAGCGCATCCTCTCCCAGGGGCAACAGACCCCCACGGGGGAGTGGTTCGATCAGGATGAACACGAATGGGTGGCGCTGATACAGGGCGAAGCCATCCTGGTCTTCATCACACCGGATACCGGGGTCCAGGAGCGCGTCCACCTTGGGCCAGGGGATTACATCAACATCCCGGCGCACCTTCAGCACAGGGTGGAGTGGACCCACCCTACCGAGACGACTGTCTGGCTCTGCATCTACTACTAGAGGAATCACCTCGCCACAGTGACAAGGCACAACAAAAGAAGCCCAATCGACAGATTGGGCTTCCTGGAAACTGACGCTGAAGGCGCATAGCAAAAAGGCCTTCCCGTA